>CAJPSJ010000029.1 GCA_905373295.1 uncultured Campylobacter sp.
GCACAAATACAACTCTTACCTTTTTTTCAAGATCGACCTTGATTTTATTAAGCAAAAATGTCTTGCCACAGCCCGGTTTGCCGTAGAAAAGTATAAGTTTTAACGGCTTTTGCAAAGCATTTAAAATTTTATGATAAGCAAGGGTCGATTTATCGAGATTAACGAAGTCCGAGACTTCGTTATCCTCGATAAAAATCTCCTTGATCGCCGTATAATTATTACTCATTTTCGTAGATAGATTTTGAGTAACCTAGCTCTTTAAGAGAGGTAGCAAGCGGCGCGCCAGTATTGTCGATGATATGTGGAGTTACTACGAAGATTAGCTCCGACGTGCTCAAAATATCGGCAGTGCTTTTGAAAAGATTTCCGATTAATGGAATTTCGGCTAGCACAGGCACCCTAGTGTTATTCTTGGACTTAGTTGCACCAATCAAACCGCCTAAAATTACAGTATCGCCATCGTCTACCCAAACTACACTAGAGAGTTTCTTTTGCAAAGTATCAGGTGCGATATCTCTTCTGCCGTTTTCTTTTCTTACATTATCTTCCGCATATTTAAGAGAACTTAAAGATGGATTGATTCGTAGCATAATCCTATTATCATCTGAAATTTCAGGCAAGATATTCAAAAGAATACCTACAAAGATCGAATACTGATCATCCGACTGAGTATCTCCACCTTGATAATCGCCTGTAGTAGTAGATTTCAATACATAGTTAATGGTATCACCTACGGAGATAATAGCAGGCTGATTATTCATCGTAGTTACTTTAGGGCTTGAAATAATCTTGGTTTTACCTTTAGTCTCTAGAAAGTTAATCAAACCGTCGATATTGAAATTTAGATTAGCCCCTATCGTCCAAGTTCCGTGAGTATCACTAGCCTTTCCTCTATTTCCGTTATCTATGTGATATCCTGAAAGCTTAGTTGGATCTCCACCTACATAGGTATTAAATCCCAATTGGAATTTACTCCAATCTATACCGGTGGTGTATTCGTTATTTAGCTCGACAGATATGATATTTACATCTAGTAGTACTTGGCGGCTAAGGCGTTTTTGCATACCGCTTAGATATCTATCTACGCGAGCTATCTGAGACTTCATAGCAGTAACGGTTACTAAACCAGCATTTTGATTTATAATAGGAGCGACTGCGACGTATTTTTCGGTACCGTTATTTAAAACAGAAGTGATTTCCTCGCTAATCTTCTCCCAAAAATCAAATTTCTCTTTGGTAGTGATCTTATTATCTTCTTTATTTTCTTTATCGTCGCTATCATCCACTTTCGTAGGTGCGGAATCGACAGAAGATTTAGTAACAGCAGTGCCTTCTCTAATAGAGGTGATGTAATCCACTTTAAAAGTCCTAGTCTCTAGCGCTGAAATTTTTAATATGCCATGAGAATACTCATAGCTTAGATTATTCTCTTTTATGAGTAGATCTAAAACTTCGCGTAAAGAAAGGTCTTTGATGCTTACGCCTTGCAGTGGCTTACTCATCTCCTCTTGAGCGATAGCATCTTTTGCTACCACTGAAAAGCGGCACATATCGGATAGCTGAGTTAGCATCTCGTTTAGCGTAACGGTATCGTTAATCTTAATATTTAGCGCCTTCCTATCGCAGTTACCTGCAGTTGCGGGAGCGGCATATAGACTAGTAGCCGTAACAGACAAAGCAAGCATAGCGGCTATGCTAAGCTTTTTACTTATATGTAATAATGACATTTTGACTTCCTTGTTTTAGTGTTAGTTCGACTTTATTTTCATCGTCGTTGGTAATAATAACGCTATTACCCGTTATTTGCACGATCTTATATGAGCCTACATACTCGCCCAAACCATACCACTTATCGTTTAGCTTAACCTTATCGCCCATAATACCTACTAGCTGATAACCTAGATCCACCTGCTGATTAGCTTCTCTAGGCGCATTAGCTTCTTTAGGATAAAACGGATCTTGCAAAGAAGCTATCTGCTCATCGCTAAGACCTACTCTAGGCTTACTAAGATCATCGAATATCGCATCGTATTTAGCTTTATAGGCTCCATTACTAGGCGCCACCGTTTGGTTATTATCTACAGCAAATAGAGCAGTAGAAAGTAGCAAAGAGCATAAAATTAACTTTTTCATTAGTAATTTACTCCCCAGATAGATATACCGATGCTTCCACCGATTTTGCCATTTTTAGTGGCATTGATATCCATCTTATTTACATCTACGATCATCTCCGATTGTTCGATAAGGTTGATATACCTAAGGACGTTCGAAAATGCTCCTTCAAATTTCACATCTATATCCAGCAAAGCTTCGGGCTGAAAAATTTGTTTGATGCTAGGCTCTCTTCTATCGCTGTGAATAGCATAAATTTTAATATTGTTATTCTCTGCGATCGTTGAGAGGCTATCCATAAACTTAGCCCAGTTCTTTTCATTATAGGTAAGCTTTGAAATTTCTTTTAGCTTACCGTCTAGATACCCACGCTCTTCAATGATATTGTTAAGGTTGGTCCTAGCACCATTGAGGATATTGCGTTTATTATTAACAAAAGCCTCAGGATCACCGCCAAAAAACTCGTTATATTCTCTTTGTGCGCCTTCAAGCTTCGTCGTGGCAGTACTTAGATTTGTTTCGCTCTCCTCTAAATACGGATCCGCATAGCCACTCAAAATAAAGTAAGCTACCACACCTACAAACAACAAAGCTATGTAAAAATAGTTATTTGCACTATTTCCCTTGGAGGCAAACCATTGATCAAGTTGATCTAATGAACTTTTCTTTTTCATTATTTAACCTCCACACTGATGTTGCTATCGTAAAAGACGGTTTTATTACCCTCTTGTAGCGCGATTGTTTTAGTATCCACGCCATACACCTCTTTTTTACTGATATCCTCTAAAAGCTCGGTCATCTGCTTATCGTTTTTGGTGCGCACCTGAACAGTTAGAGTCCTATTCTCATCACCGATCCTAACCATATTGCCCTTATTTTTAACGACCATATTGGTTAGCTCAAAAATAGAAACTCCCTTCATAGCGTAATTATTTTTCTTATCTAAGATGGCATTAATTAGATCGCGCCTGTCGTTAAGCTCCTTACCGCTCTTAGCAGCCTGGGCATTTACCTCTTTAGTCTCTTTATCCAAACGCGCACTTTCAGTTCTAGCAGGACCCATCTTTTCCTCTAAACCTTTATATTCGCTAGTTTTATCATCAGCTACCATATTATTATAATATCCATAGCCGAAGTTATACGCAGGATACACAGCGCCAAGTAAGCAGCCTAGCAGCATATAGCCTATCAGCTTGCCGGTTGATCTTTGAGTCAAAGGCGGAGGTCTCATAAACGGCGAGTAGTTGTGATCGTCGTCTTTGGTAACCAAATAATCTTGACCTACCAAGAACATCAAAATATCTAGCTGAGTGAGCGGATAATCTTTCGCGTTGATTGCAACGTTAAAATTAAAATCCTTGTATCTTAGCTTTAAATTATTTTCTACAAAAACCTCGATCGCAGGAATTTTACCGATATCCGTTCCGATATAAACGTTTTGAATATTGACGTTGTAAATTTTACTAATACCGTTCAACACGTCGTTGATGTAGTAAAACATATCGTCAAAAATTTGGATCATATAATCGCGTTCGGTCGGATTTTCTAAATTTACTCCCTGTTTGGAGAGCAGTCTATAAAAGCTCTCTTCATCGACTCTGCTACCGACTAGCTCGACATATTTTTCATGCAAAAATTTTAGGTTATATCTTACTTGGCGGGATTGAAAATATTCGCCGTTTTGATACACTACCAAAAACGCATCGTCGCGTTGCAAGTAGATGAAGCAGTCGATTCCGTCGCGAGTTAGGACGCCTCTATTATACAAGCCCTCGTATAAAAACGGAGCCATAGCCACATAGTCGATGTAGTTCGTCCTAGCGGCGATCGCATCGAATTCTGAAGTGAGTTTGGCATTATCTACGACAAAGACATTGAAAATTCTATCATCGCCGCCAGCGCCTATTACCTCACTATAGGTGATTTTGTAATCCAAAGCGGTGTCAAGCCCCAGCTCCTCATACACCTTAACGACGATCGCATCTAAAAGATCCGCGTCCTCTACCGATCTGCTTATCTCGACCGTCGCAGTCATTATATCCTTATACGGAATATATGAGACGTAAGTTTCCTTCGCACGATTCGCTTTTGAGAAGTCGTGCTCGAAAACTTCATTCTCACTTAGACCGAATATGGTTTGCGTGACTTTGTTAATCGCAACAATCGAACTAGCATTTTTACTATTCTTTGCCATAACACTCCACTTCCAAATGAAATTTTCTACGCTGCTAATACTAATAGAAATAAAATAAAATGTCAATAGATAAAATCGGTTTTTACCCTAAATTCGTCATTTTTCCAGCTTTTTTTTACAAAAACTGTTAATTTTAAGTAAATTTTGACCTTAGAAAAATTTGAAATTAACTTTTTGGCTCGAATTCCTATCCGCTTTATCGCCTCGCCGTTTTTGCCGATCAACATCTCTTTGTGAGAATTGGTGTCCGTTATGATCCGCGCATAGACCGAGATCAGACCCGGTTTTTCTAGCACTTTTTCCATCACGACATCGCTGCAATACGGGATCTCGTCGCTCATACTCTCAAAAATCGCCTCAAGTATGAAGTCGCGGCAAATTTCACGCTCGTTGGTCGCGCTTAAAATTTCGGGATCGTAAAAGTACTCATGCTCGGGCAAAATTTTACAAATTTCATCCAAAACCTGCTTTTTATAGACCTTTTTTTTGATACTAACCGGGATTATCGCTTCGAATTTATCGGTAAATTTTTGATATTGCAGCAGCTTTTGCACGATCTTTTCGTCATTTGCTTCGTCGGTTTTAGTTAAAATCACGATGTGCTTCGCGCCTGCGTTTAAATTTAAAAATTTTTCATATTCTGAGGTATCATCGTGCACCGGCGCCAAAAACAGCACCAAATCGCAGCCCTCAATCGCCCCGAGCGCTACTTCAACCATCAGTTTATTCATCAGCTTGGCGCTTTCGTGCAGCCCGGGCGTGTCCGTGAAAATCACCTGATCTGCGCCGTTCATCGCGATGCCGCTAATCTTGCGGCGCGTGGCATTGATCTTGTGTGAGACGAGCGAAATTTTCTCGCCGCAGAGATAGTTTAACAGCGAGCTCTTGCCCGCATTCGTCCGCCCGATGAGCGTTACAAATCCGCTTTTCATATTTTCCTTAAATTTATAAATTTATCTTGCAACCGCAGCGCTAAGCTTTTGCGAGTAAATTTTAAAATCTCGTTTTGCGCAGGCCGGCTCCGCACGAGCGTCGAAATTTTGAAATTCCGCCATCACATAAGCGGGTAAAATTTAAAATTTCAAGCCGCGCAGTAGCGATAAATTTTACCCACCTTGGCGCAGAATTCTATCTACTACAAATCTCGCAAGCTGTGAATTCTGCAGCTTCGTAAATTGATCGCGAAATTTTAAATTCTATCCTGCCATGCGCTACGGCTTGACATATAACGAGCGCAGCACAGAATTTCGATCATTCCTGAAATTTTACAGACTTAAAATTTCAAAGTATCGCCAAATTTAAAAGGATTAAATTCTGCGCATTTTTAAAATTTCGCCAAATCTCAAACCTAAAATTCTAACGCTTTGCAAATTTAAAAACCGCAAAATTCCGCGGCTCCGCAGTTTTCTAAGAGCAACTGCCGCGCCGCCTTATAAAATGTATTTCGCCAGATCCTCGTCGCTTGCGATGCCTGCGAGCTTTTCGCTTACGAGCTTCTCATCCACGACGATCTTTTGCCCTTTAAACTTATCCGCTTCGAAGCTGATATCTTCGAGCACTTTTTCCATTATCGTATGCAGCCTTCTAGCGCCGATATCCTCGACCTTTTCGTTCGTACTCGCCGCAAATTTCGCGATCGTTTTAACCCCGTCCTCGCTAAATTCCAACTCCACGCCCTCAGTCTTTAAAAGCGCCGAGTACTGCTTAAGAAGCGAATTTTTAGGCTTGGTTAAAATTTCACACAGCGCCGCCTCGTCTAAGCTATCAAGCTCGACGCGAAGCGGGAAGCGCCCCTGAAGCTCGGGTATGAGATCGCTCGGCTTGCTGATATGAAAGGCGCCCGCGGCGATAAAAAGGACATGATCGGTGTCGATATTGCCGAATTTCGTGCTTACGCTGCTGCCCTCCACGATCGGAAGCAGATCGCGCTGCACGCCCTCTTTGCTCGGATCCTGCCTGCCGCTATTTCCGCTTGAGACAGCCACCTTATCGATCTCGTCGATAAAGATAATGCCCTCGTTTTGCGCGCGCCTAACGGCTTCGGCTTTGATGCTCTCCATATCTAAGACCTTCTCGCTAGCCTCGCTTTTAAGGGCAACTTTGGCGTCTTTTACCTTCATCTCTTTTTTGCTTTTACGCGTCGAAATTCCGATTACTTTGATGAAGCTTTCCTGCATATTCGCCATCTCGGGCGGCAAATTCGGATTTGATTCAAGCGCGTTTTCGCTTACTTCGATCTCGATGCTAAGATCGTCTAGATCGCCACATTCGAGCTTGGCCGCCATCTTTTCGTAGCTTTTTTCGTAATCTGCGACCTTCTCCTCGCTCGCTCCGCGCGGAAGCGGCGGAAGGACTTTTTCTAAAATTTTACGCTTGATGTAATCATCGATCTTGTCTTTGTTCTTTTCAAATTCCTCGCCGCGTACTAAATTTACCGACGCAGCGGCCAGATCGCGCACCATGCTCTCCACGTCGCGTCCCACGAAGCCCACTTCAGTATATTTGCTCGCCTCGACCTTGATAAAAGGAAGCCCGAACATCTTCGAAAGCCTGCGCGCGATCTCGGTCTTACCTACGCCGGTAGAGCCGATCATCAGGATATTTTTGGGCATCACCTCGTTTTTCATCTCATCTTCAAGCGCCATTCTGCGATAGCGATTTCGCAAAGCCACCGCTATCGTACGTTTGGCACTATTTTGTCCGATTATATATTCGTCTAGTTTCTCTACGATCTGCTTTGGCGTCATCATCTCTTTTCATCCCAAATTGCGTATGTTTTAATGTTCTCGTTCGTGTAAATACAAATCTCGCCCGCGATTTTGAGGCTTTGCTTTACGAGCTCTTCCTCGTCTAGGCTTGCAAATTTATCCAAAGCTCGCGCTGCGCTAAGAGCGTAATTCCCGCCGCTTCCGATCGCTGCGATCTTACCGTCGTCCGGCTCTACCACGTCGCCCGTGCCGCTAAGCAGAAAGATATTTTTGCGATCCAGCACCAGCATCATCGCTTCGAGCTTTCGCAGATACTTATCCTTGCGCCACTGCTTGCTAAATTCTATCACCGCCCTTAAAAGATCGCCCTTTGCGCCATCGAGGCACTTCTCAAACATATCAAAAAGATTAAATGCATCGGCGGTGCTGCCCGCAAAGCCCGCCAAGACGTTACTCTCTTTGCCGATCTTTCGAATTTTAGTCGCATTGCCCTTTAAGACGGTGTTTCCAAACGTTACCTGTCCGTCGCCGCCGATGACGGAGCCCTTCGCGCCTTTGTAAGCTAAAATGGTAGTCGCTTCAAACACTAGCCACCTCTATCTCAAATTTAGCGCTTATGCCGTGCTTTAGCTTGGCATTTACATCGTAGATCCCGGTCGTTTTGATAGCCTCGGTTTCTAAAATTTTCTTATCGATTTCGATCCCTTTTTGCTCTTTTAGCGCGGTTGCGATCTCATCTTTGGTCACCGAGCCGAAAAGCGCGCCGCTCTCGCCCGTCTGCTTTTCGATCTTTACGCGGATCTTAGCTAGCTCCTCGGCCAGTTTTTGCAAGCTTGCAACCTCGTATTTTTCTAGCTCGGCTTGCTTTTTCTTATCCGCTTCAAATTTACGCAAAACCTCAGTCGTAGCGGCTTTGGCGTAGCCTTTGCCGATTAGGAAGTTATTGCCGTAGCCGTCCTTGACCTCCTTTACCTCGCCCGCCTTTCCGAGCCCCTTAACGTCTTTGATCAATAATACTTTCATCCATTATCCTTTTAAATTTAGCTTTAAATTTATAAAATTTTATAAGCGGCGCGGGCGGATCTGAAATTTAGTGAAATTTTATGAAATTCGCCCGCAGCCGCTCGCACTTTTTCGATAAATTTTAAAATTTCGTTTTGTGAAATTTGCCCGTCCGCCCTGCGGCAAAATTTCAGCTAAAGCTTGCGTCCATTCTTGCCTGCGATGATAAATCTTAGCGCGCTTAGCTTGATAAATCCGTCGCCGTCTTTTTGATTGAAAACCTTGTCCTCTTCAAACGTCACAAAATCTGTATTAAACAAGCTATCGCTCTTGCTCTCCCTGCCCAGCACGGTCACGTTGCCCTTATAAAGCTCTAGCTTAACCTTGCCGTTTACGTGCTCTTGGGATTTGTTTATCAGCTCTTGAAGCAGCAAGCGCTCCGGGCTAAACCAAAAACCGTTGTAGATGAGCTCGGCGTAGCGCGGCATTAGATCGTCTTTTAGATGCGCCGCACCGCGATCTAGCGTGATGCTCTCGATCGCGCGGTGAGCCTTTAGCATGATCGTGCCGCCCGGAGTTTCGTAGCAGCCGCGACTCTTCATGCCGACGTAGCGGTTTTCAACAAGATCAAGCCTGCCGATGCCGTTTTTAGCGCCAAGCTCGTTAAGCGCAGCTAGCATTTCGTGCGGCTTAAGCGCCTTGCCGTTTAGCTTTACGGGATCGCCGTGTTTGTATTCGATCTCGATGATCTCGCTCTTATCTGGCGCATTTTTAGGGCTTACGGTCCATCGCCACATATCCTCTTCAGGCGCATGGGCGGGATCTTCCAGCACCAAGCCCTCGTAGGAGATGTGAAGGATATTCGCATCCATCGAATACGGCGACTTGCCGGGCTTTGAAGCGATATCGATGCCGTTTTTCTTAGCGTAAGCAAGCAGCTTCTCGCGAGAGTTCAGATCCCACAGCCTCCACGGCGCAATCACCTTAATATCGGGATTTAGCGCATATGCGCCAAGCTCGAAGCGAACTTGGTCGTTACCCTTACCGGTCGCACCGTGGCTTATGGCGTCCGCGCCGGTTTTTTTAGCAATTTCAACTAGCTTTTTAGCAATCAACGGGCGCGCGATCGATGTGCCTAAAAGATACTCGCCCTCATAGACGGCATTTGCGCGAAACATCGGAAATACGTAATCGCGCACAAATTCCTCGCGCAGATCCTCTACGAATATATTTTCCTTTTTGATGCCCAGTTTCACAGCTTTGTTTTTGATCGGCTCCAAATCCTCATTCTGACCGATATCTGCGGTGAAAGTCACCACATCGCAGCCGTAAGTATCGCCGAGCCACTTTAAAATAATGCTAGTATCTAGTCCTCCGGAATACGCCAAAACGACCTTTTTTACATCTTTTGCCATCTCAAATCCTTTACGTAAAATTTGGCGAAATTCTACCAAAAATAGTTTAATAGTTGCTTTTAAGGCAAATATCGCTAAACTCACGCCTATGAGAATCGATAAATTTTTAAACGCAGTCAATATCACCAAGCGCCGCGCCATCAGCGAAGATATGTGCAAAAGCGGCGTCGTAGCCGTAAACGGCGCGGTAGCAAAGCCCGCCAAAGAGCTTAAAATCGGCGACGTAATCACGATAAGCTTTTTAGATAAAAAACAAAGCTTTAAAGTCCTAGCCTTTCCTAGCGCGAAAAATACACCCAAAAGCGAGCAGGCGAAGTATGTCCAAGAGCTTTGAACTCATCTGCGGCGAGGATGAAATTTCACGCCTCGTGCAGGCTCTGCCAAAAAGCGGCATAATCTTGCTCATCGGCAATCTTGCTAGCGGCAAAACGACTCTTGCGCGCGCGATCGTGCGGGCTCACGGATTAGACGAGCACGTGAGCTCGCCTACGTTTTCGATCATGCAAAACTATGGCGAAATTTATCATTACGACATCTACAACGGCGGCTGTGAGGGGATTTTAAAAAACGGACTATTTGAAAATTTATTTGAAGAGGGGCTTCATCTGATCGAATGGGCGGATGAAAATTTGATAAATTTACTTAAAAAATATGAGCTTGATTTTTGCGTAGTGAGGATCATGCCGCACGCGCAAGGGCGAAAATACGAGGTAAGCTATGCATAAACTGGAAGTCAGGGGTCTTAAAAAAACCATAAAAAGCACGCCGATCATTAAGGGCATCTCGCTAGAACTTTACAATGGCGAGATCGTGGGGCTGCTAGGGCCCAATGGCGCGGGCAAAACCACGACGTTTTATATGATCTGCGGGCTGATAAGCGCTAGCGGTGGCGATATCTTGCTTAATGAAAATAGCATCGCAAAGGTTCCGCTTCACAAGCGCGCCAAGCTCGGCATAGGCTACCTACCGCAGGAAAGTAGCGTTTTTAAGGAACTTAGCGTTGAGGAAAATTTAATGCTCGCTGCGGAGATTACCTATAAAAACAAGGCCGAAGCCTCACGAAAGGTCGATGAGATGCTAAATCTGCTCAATATCGAGCCGATCAGATTGCGCAAAGGCGTAAGCCTAAGCGGCGGCGAGCGCAGACGCTGCGAGATCGCGCGAAGCCTGATAATAACGCCGAAATTTTTGCTTTTGGACGAGCCGTTTGCAGGCGTCGATCCGATCGCCGTTAACGACATCCAAAGCATCGTGCGCGATTTAAGCGATCTTGGCATCGGCGTGCTCATCACCGATCACAACGTCCGCGAAACGCTTGCGATCTGCGACCGTGCCTACGTCATCAAAGACGGCGAGCTGTTCGCCGGCGGCACCGCAAAAGAGATAGCTAACGATCCGAATGTCCGTAAATTCTACCTCGGCGAGGATTTTAGCATCTAAGTCAGCCAGAGCGCTTTGGATTTTCACTTCCCGCTTCGGCGCGCGCGGTTAAATTCTATAATTTAAGTTTTGCGATTTAAAATTCAAGTGTACGGCTGCGATTAGTCATGCACTTGAATTTCGCGTATTAAATTTTTGAAAAGTAGCTAGGTTCGTTTTAAAATTTTTAAATTTCAAAAGGTGTTTTGTGCACTGCAAATTTTAAATAATTTTTGCGGCAGGTTCTCTTTTCGCGACCGCAATTTACACCCGTGGTACATAAAATTTAAATCGCATTTTAATCACACTTTGTTTAAATTAAATCAAATTTTAAAGCGGAAGCGTCTTTAAACGTAACGCTTTCATCTGCGCATCAAAATCACGCCCACAATTTGCAAAAGAATATCCGCTCGTAGAATTAAAATTTTAAAGCAACTGCCTAAATAAATTACGTATGCGAAACTTGCGATCCGCGCGATGTGGCTAAATTTTACAGCGTAATTCCGCGAGTGATGGCATAAACTAAAGCGCACACAAAACCTACTCGCTTCAGCTTCGACGCATCAAATTAAAAGCGACGCACGAAGCAAGGCCTTCCGACCCGCTAGAATTTTGCCGATTAAGCCGCCTTGTTTAATTAAAATTACACTTTTATTTGCTCTGCGGGTTTAAATTTCGCTCATCTTAAAGCTCGCCGCGGAGTTTAAAATTTTAACCAGACGTCCAGCGCTTTCGGTTTAAATTTTAAAATTCTTAGAATTTTGGCGAGATCAAGGAGAGATTATGAAAAAAATTCTACTTTCGTGCGCCTTGGCGGGCGCGCTTTTTGGCCTAGAGATCGACGGATTTAGCGCACCTAGCGGTTCGCTCATTACCGATGACGCTTTTTATATCGCAAATCGTGGCAGTAGTGAAGATCCACAAGAGCGCGACGGCTTCATCAGCCGCATAGTAAAAAACTCGGGTGTCGTTGAGACAAATTTTATAGACGATCTGGTAAATCCTGGCGGAATGGCGCAGATCGGCGACGTGCTCTACGTGTGCGATCTGGATGCGATCAGAGGCTTTAGCAAAGGTCAGGAGGTTTTTAATCTAAAAATCGAGGGAGCGCAGGCCTTAAACGACGTCGTAGCGCTCGGTAGCGAGGTTTTGCTCGCAAGCGATCCCGCGCGTGGGACGATCTGGCGCATCGACTTGCTCTCGCGCACCGCGGATGAGTTTGCGCGCATTGATCCATCGCTAGGCAGCCCAAACGGACTTTTGGCTAAAGGCGACAAGCTTCTGATCACCACCTTCGATCTTGGCGGAAAGGTTCCTGGGCGCGTGCTAAGCATGGATCTGAAATCCCGCGAAATTTCGATCTTTGCGGATATGAAGGGGGTTTTCTACGGCATAGCGCGCGGAAAAAACTGCGAAATTTTAGTTAGCGACTGGGGTGAGGATCTTTTAAGCGGTAAAATTTGGCGTATCGATGCAAACGGACAGATACGCAAAATAAACCTCGGCGCGATGCAAAGACCTGCGGACATCTCAAGCGACGGCAAA
>CAJPSJ010000030.1 GCA_905373295.1 uncultured Campylobacter sp.
GCAAAATCTAAAAAGCAGGGCTCGCAGCCTCTGATGCAAATCGCTATGGACGCGCATATCGATAAAAATTCCACAAGTCTAAAAAAACTCGTCGTCGTAGTCGTGGGCGAAGCGGCGAGAGCGGATAGATTTTCGCTAAACGGCTACGAGCGAGATACTAATCCGCTACTAGCCAAAGAGCAGGGTGTCGTAAGCCTAAGCAATACCCATTCTTGCGGCACTTCGACGGCGCAAAGCGTGCCGTGCATGTTTTCGCTGCTAAATCGCGATGAATTTAGCGTCGAAAAGGCTGCGGAGGAGCAAAACGTATTGGACATACTAAACCGCGCTGATGACATGGCGATTTTGTGGCGCGATAACAATTCCGATTCCAAAGGTGTGGCGCTGCGCGTAAAATATCAGGATTTTAAAATTCCGCAAAATAATCCGATCTGCGACGTAGAGTGTAGGGATGAGGGGATGCTTGCGGAGCTTGATAAATTTGTCGCCGAAAACGCGGGCAAAGACGTATTGATCGTGCTGCATCAGATGGGCAATCACGGGCCTGCGTATTTTAAGCGCTATAAGAAAGAATTTGAAAAATTTAGCCCCGTTTGCCGTGATAACGAGCTTGAAAACTGCTCGCAGCAAGAAATTTCAAATGCCTACGACAACGCGATTTTATACACGGATTATTTTTTAAGCAAGGTTATAGATTTTTTAAAGCCGTATTCTAAGACGCACGAAACGGCGATGATCTATATGAGTGATCACGGCGAGAGCCTCGGCGAGGGCGGCGTTTATCTGCACGGCATGCCCTATCTTTTCGCTCCCGAGGCGCAAAAGCATATCGGCGCCATCGTTTGGCTAGGTGATGGAAAAATGCGCGAAAGATATGATCTAAGCGCACTTAAATCGCATAAGGACGACGCTTTTTCGCACGATAATCTTTTTCACACGCTGCTTGGAATTTTTGAAGTAAATACCAAGGTGTATAACAAGGATTTAGATATTTTAAATGGAGTGAAAAATTAGAATTTTGCGCTAAATTTCGTCGTAAATTGTGAGTGAAATTTTAGCAATAAAAATTCTATTGGCAAAATTCTAATTTAAACTTAGTTTGAAATTTTACCTAAACTTGAGCAAAATCTGCTCTAAAATTTTTTATGCAAAAGCTAATGCAGAAGCAAAGTGCTACAAAATCTCAATCTCTCATTTATCGTTGCGAGCTATGAATTTTAAATTTCATTAGAAATTTTACGTGCAGTTTTAATAAACGCCTGTGCTAGATGGTTTAGACGTTTGCCTTTTTTGTAGGCGATTATCAGCGTATTATCGAGCTCGCGCGCGCCTACATCAAAGAGCTTTATCCTGCTCGCCTTATCTTCTTTTATCATCTGCGGTATGCTAAAGCACGCTCCTGCGCCGCTTGCGACGATAGCATTGGCGATATCAAAGGTCTCCGTACGGCATAGCACTTTCGGCGCAAAGCCCGCAGCGGCAAAAAATGCATCTATCTGCTCGGCGCTTCTTAGGCTTTGATTAGGCAGGATGAATCTTTCCTCTTTTAAGCGCGAAATGTCAATTTTGGGAACAGATTCGTTTTTAAACTCAAGCGAGAGAGGATGAGTGGAGCTTAGAGCGACATAGGTTTTTTGCGTTAGAATTTTAACCCCGTCAAGCCCGCTCATATCGATGGGCAGTATCAGCATACCGACATCAAGATCACCTTGAAGTAGCATTTCACGAATGCTAAGCGCAGAAGAAAACTGCGTGATTTGCAAATCCGAATCCTTAAATTTCTTGCAAAACATCGGCAGTAGCGACGGCAGTAGATTATAGCCGTTTTGCGAAAAACCGATGCGAATTTTATCATTTTTTACGCCGCTTATTTCAGAGATATCGTTTTTTAGGTCGTTTATGGCGTCAAAAATGACTTTGGCTTTACTAGCGTAAATTTTTCCCGCGCGCGTAAGCGAAATGGGATTACTCGTGCGGTTAAAAAGCTGAGTTCCAAGCTCGCGTTCCAGCGATAAAATGCTCTGCGATAGCGACGGCTGTGGGATTTTAAGTGCCTCGGCAGCCTTAGTAAAGCTACGGAATTCTGCTACTTTTAATACTAGCTCCATGCGATGCAAATTCATTTAGCCTCTCCAATTGATAATTTAATTCTTATAAAATGATACACTAAATAATATTTGACTTATGTTAAAAATGAAACTAAAATTACGCTTTTAGTTTAGAACTTTAAACTTAAGCTAAGAATTTCTCAAATGGAGAGGAAAATGAGCGAATCAAATTTCAACAGACGCGATTTCTTAAAATCGGCCTGTATCAGCGTCGGCGCGCTTAGCCTTAGCGGCTGCGTGGATACCGACAAGAGTAAAAGCGTAGACGGCGGCAACGAAGGCGGCCTTCCTAGTGTGGACGTACTCGTTATCGGCTCGGGAGGCGCGGGTTTGCGCGCAGCCGTGGCGGTAAGAAAGAGTAATCCAAATCTCAGCGTCGTCGTGGCTACGAAGATGATGCCTTCGCGCAACGCTACCTGTATGGCGGAAGGCGGTATTAACGGCGTTACGAGTTTCAGTGGCGGCGATTCATACAAGCTTCACGCCTACGACACCGTAAAGGGCGGCGCATATCTCGTAGATCAGGACGCCGCGATTAAATTTTGCGAGCTTGCGGGCCCTACGATTGCCGAGATGGATTATATCGGCACGCTATTTTCCAGAAACGCCAGCGGCGGCGTGGATGGCAAAGAAAGCGGCGTCCCGGGCGGCGTAGCGCAGCGCTTTATGGGCGGCGCGTCTAAAAAACGATGCAACTACTCCGCCGACAAGACGGGTCATATCTTGATGCACGCCTGTTTTGACGATGCGGTCAGCAACGGCGTGAAATTTTTAATCGATCACGAGTTACTTGAGATCAGCGCGCCTGACGGTAGATGCGAGGGCGTCGTACTTCGAAATATCCAAACCGGCGATTTTTATCCCGTGCTTTGCAAAGCCTTGGTAATCGCGACGGGCGGATATACGAGGATGTTTTACAACCGCACCTCGGTGCCTTATATCGCTACCGGCGACGGTATCGCGGCTGCACTGCGCGCGGGTCTTGGATTTAGCGATCCGGAGATGGTGCAGTTTCATCCGACCGGTATCAAAAGCGGCGGCGCGCTCATTACCGAAGCTGCGCGCGGCGAGGGCGGATATCTGCTCAATAACAAAGGTGAGCGTTTTATGAAAAACTACCACGAAAAGATGGAGCTTGCGCCGCGCGATGTCGTAGCTCGCGCGATCGAAACCGAGATTCGCGAGGGTAGGGGATACGGCGAGGGGCTAGGCGCATACGTGCTGCTTGACGTAAGACACCTCGGAAAAGATAAAATTTTAAAAGCCCTTCCTAAGATCAGACACACCGCCATTTTGTTTGAGGGTATCGATCTTATCGAGGAGCCGATTCCGATTCGTCCGACCGCACACTACTCGATGGGCGGCATCGAAGTGTCTAAATTTGACGATATGAGCACTAAAATTTCGGGGCTTTACACCGCTGGCGAAGCGTCTTGTATCTCGATCCACGGCGCAAATCGCTTGGGCGGAAATTCTTTGACTGACGCCGTCGTAACGGGCAAGCTCGCAGGACTCGGCGCAGCGGATTATGCCTCAAAGCAGGAGGGCTTCGGCTCTGGTAAAAGAGCAAGCGAGCTGGCGCAAAAATGGCAGGCTAAATTTAAGCAGATCGCAAACGGCTCGGGCAAGGCAAACGAGATGTATGAGTTGCGCGAAGAGCTAGGCGCGCAGCTTTGGGATAATATGGGTATCTTTAGAACCGGCGAAAAGCTTGATCTGCTTTCGCAAAATTTAGAGGGTATCAGAGCGCGCTACGACGATCTACGCGTCGCGGATGTAAATCCGGTTATGAATACCGCATTTACTGACTACGTCGAGCTTGGAAATTTAATCCTGCTTGCGCGTTGTGCGTGTTTGGCTGCGCAAAAGAGGCTTGAAAGCCGCGGCGCGCATACCAGAGAGGATTATCCGAAGCGCGACGATAAAAATTTCTTAAAGCACAGTATCGTGACGATGAACGACGCGGGCGAGCTAAGCTTGGGCTACAAAGAGGTCGTCGTTACGGAATTCTCTCTTGACGGAAGGAAACCTCAATGAAATTTATCATAGACCGCTTCGACGGAAGCAAAAATTATAAGCAAGCCTATGAGCTTAGTTTAGAGCAGATCAAAGGAAAGACCCTGCTTGGAGTTTTGCAATTTATTAAGCAAAATTTAGACATCACTTTAAATTTTACCGCAGCGTGCCGTATGGCGATATGCGGAGCCTGTGCGGTAAGGGTAAACGGACACTCATATCTTGCCTGCGATACCAAGATGGAGGCTCTGCTTGCGGAGTATGAGAACCCCGATAGTTTTACGATCTCCCCTTTAAATAATTTTCGAGTGATCTCGGATCTAGTAGTGGATTGGGAGCCTAGTATCGAAAATTTAAGAAAGATTAAACCTACTATTACTCCTAAGAAAGAATTTAGCGCCGAAAAGGGCTGTAAACAAAGCCCTGAGCAGATGGAGCGCGTAAAAAAGCAGTGGGATTGTATCCTTTGCGGATGTTGCGCTAGCGAATGCAATAAGCTAGAAGCTGACGCAAGCGATTATATGCAACCCTTTGTTTTTACCCATGCTAACCGCGCCGCGTTTGATTCAAGAAGCAGGGACGCTATGCCTCATCTAAAGCCTGCAGTGCTAAACGGATTATGGCTATGCGTACACTGCCAAGAGTGCGCCGATCGCTGCCCTAAAGGCATAAGCGCTCAAAGCGATATTACCGCACTTCGCGCCCTAGCGATGAAAAAGGGCTTAACCGCAGGAAGCGGTCCGGGACATGCCGAGGCGTTCCTGCTAGACATCGTAGAGGGAAGCGGAAGATTAAACGAGATCAAGCTCGCTTTAAGAAGCGAAGGCGTATTTGCCAATATGGGCAAGATGGATGTAGCGGCAAATTTAATGGCTGCAGGCAAGATGAATCCTCTTCATGCTTTCGGCGAAGAGGAGATCGAGGGTCATGCGCAGCTCGTTAAGATGATAGAGGCCGCACGCAAAGCTCAAGCTAGCGGCGAGATAGAATAAGGAGGAGAGGATGAATAACGAATTTGCATTTTTCCCGGGTTGCGTTTTAAGTCAAGCCGCAAAGGAATCTAAAATTTCACTTGAAGCGATCGCTCCGGTGCTGGGTATTAAACTTCATGAGATAAAAGGCTGGAGCTGCTGCGGGGCTAGTCAAGCTCAATGCGTCGATCCTATGGCAAGCCTAGTAGCTAATGCCAGAAACATCGCGCTAGCCGAGGGTATGAATATGCCTCTACTAACTACCTGCTCCACCTGTATGCTAACTCTAACCAAAGCAAAGCTAACTTTGGATAAAGGAGCTAAAAGCTATATCAATACCTTTTTAAAAGAGGGCGGTATGCAGTATCAGGGAAGTACCGAGATTACGAGCCTGCTTTGGGTTCTATATCAAAGCTTAGATACATTAAAAGCTAAAGTTACGAGGCCGCTAACAAATTTAAAAGTAGCGCTATTTTACGGCTGCCACTCATTAAGACCGGAGCGCGAGCTTAAAAAAGAGAGCTCGACCAATCCGAAAAGCTTTGAAGCGGTAGTTGGGGCTCTCGGCGCTCAGATAGTGCCTTTTGAAAAGCGCCTTGATTGCTGTGGCTTTCACGCTAGCTATCCAGCGGTAAAATCGGTATCTAAAATGTCAAGCGAGATCGTAAATGACGCTGCCGAGCATGGAGCGGACGTCGTAGTTACTCCTTGTCCGCTATGTCAGATGCAGCTTGATATCTATCAGGAGCGATACCAAGAAGCGATGAACTCAAAGGCAAGAAAGCCGATCATCCACCTATCTCAGCTGGTAGGCCTTGCTCTTGGGCTAAGCAACGAGCAGCTTGGACTAAACATCAATATCCAAGATGCAACGAGATTGGTAAGCTGATCTTTGGGAAATTTTCTAAAGATTTAACGGATGATTTTGCAAAAATATTTCGCCGCGACGCACAAACAGTGCACCTGCTAGTATCGCACAAAATCATCCGACCTACGCCTGCTTTATCCTAAAATACTTTTTACCGCTATAAAATTCTTGGATAAAATTTTATCGCCTCGTAAATTTTAATGCTTCATAAAATTTAATGTTTTCTCCGCCGTCATTTAACGTTTCGTCCGCTGAGTAAATTTTAATTCGCCTTTTATTTTTAAATTTTAAACCCATTAGACAACGAATAAATATAAAATTTTAATTAAATCTAACGAAATTTAAGGTGCATGAATTTTAAATTTTGATAGAATGCCATTTAAAAATATCCTAAATTTCAGGAGGACATTATGGTTGATTTGGCTCAAATTTCGGCTAGACTTGATGCCGTTGAGCGTTTGCCGCGAATAAAAGCGGATGAGAGCATACAAGAAAGGCTTAAGAGCAAAGGTTTTTCGCGCCGCGATTTTATGAAATGGAGTGGAGCGATGACCGCGATGCTCGGGCTTCCGGCCGCATTTGCACCGAGCGTGGCGCGAGCTGCGGAACTTGCGGATCGCCTGCCGGTGATCTGGCTTCATATGGCGGAGTGCACGGGCTGTAGCGAGAGCTTGCTGCGCACCGACACGCCTAGCATCGACAGCCTTATATTTGATTACATTAGCCTAGAATACCACGAGACGATAATGGCTGCCGCAGGCTGGCAAGCCGAGGAAAATTTAGAGGGCGCGATCGAAAAATATAAGGGGCGCTATATATTAATGGTCGAGGGCGGAATCCCAAGCGGCGAGAATGAATTTTTCCTAACCGTGGGTCCTGAGGGCAAGAGCGGAGCTCAGCACTGCAAACACGCGGCCGAAGGCGCTGCGGCAATATTTGCGATCGGCACCTGTTCGAGCTTCGGCGGTATCCAAGCCGCGGCCCCGAATCCGACCGGCGCCGTAGGTTTGGACAAAATCATAAACAAACCCGTCATCAACATCCCGGGCTGTCCGCCTAGCGAAAAAAATATCGTCGGCAACGTGCTAAATTTTATCCTTTTCGGCACACTTCCAAGTCTGGACGTTTATAACAGGCCCAAATGGGCTTACGGGCTACGAATACATGATCTGTGCGAGCGCCGCGGACATTTCGACGCGGGCGAGTTTGTAGAAAGCTTCGGCGATGCGGGCGCGAAGGACGGATATTGCCTTTATAAAGTAGGTTGCAAGGGTCCTTATACATTTAATAACTGCTCGCGCGAGCGCTTCAACTCCCACACTAGCTGGCCGGTACAGGCGGGTCACGGTTGTATAGGCTGCTCGGAACCTGATTTTTGGGATCATATGGGACCTTTTGAGGAGCCTTTGGCGGATCGCCTTTACGAAAGCGTTTTCGGCGGGCTCGGCGCTGATGCTACCGCAGATAAGATAGGTGTCGGAATTTTAGCGATCACGGGTGTTGCGGTAGCGGCACATGCGGCGATTGCGTCATTTAAGAAAGATAAAGGGGAATAATCATGTCGCAAAGAATCGTAATAGATCCGATAACCAGAATAGAGGGACATTTAAGAATAGAGGTCGTAGTGGATGATGAAAACGTCGTCCGCGAGGCTTATAGTAGCTCGACGCTATGGCGCGGGCTTGAGACCATAGTAAAAAATAGAGATCCGCGCGACGCGGGATTTTTTATGCAAAGAATTTGCGGCGTCTGCACCTTCTCGCATTACAAAGCGGGTATCGTCGCGGTAGAAAACGCCCTCGGCATAACTCCGCCGCTAAATGCCTTGCTAACGCGCACGTTGATGGCTAACGCGCTATTTTTACACGATCATCCGGTGCATTTTTATCAACTCCACGGGCTTGATTTTGTAGATGTAGTAAGCGCGCTTAGCGCCGATCCTAAAAAAGCGAGCGAAGAGGCGTTTAAATACTGCGATACCCCTTATGCGTGCGGTGCGGATAAACTAAAAGAGGTGCAAGATCGCGTGGGCGCTTTTGTTAAAAAAGGCGCCTTGGGGCCTTTTGCCAACGCCTACTTCGGTCATCCAACATATAAGCTTAGCCCGGAGCAAAATTTGATCGCTCTTTCGCACTATCTTGAGTGTTTGCGCATTCAGCGCACGGCGGCTCAGATGATGGCGATATTCGGTGCGAAGCAGCCTCATCCGCAAAGCCTTACCGTAGGCGGCGTAACCTGCGTGATGGATATACTAAGTCCTGCGAGACTTGGCGAATATATGTCTAAATTTAAAGAGGTCGCAGACTTCGTAAATCGCGCCTACTATCCTGATCTTGTAATGGCTGCGAAGGCTTACGGTAACGAGCCTAGCGTGCTAAATGATATCGGCGTGGCAAATTTATGGACTCATCAAGAATTTCAGCTTTCAAAGAACGAATGGCTATTTCAAAGCGGCATGATTATGAACGGCGATATTAGCAAGGTTTTAGAGCTCGATGAGAACAAGATTACCGAGGAGGCAACGCATGCGTGGTATAAAAACGATGCGCCGCTTCATCCTTACGATGGCGAGCAAGAGCCGAATTATACGGGCCTTCAGGACGGACAGAGCATCGACGCGCACGGTAAAGAAGCGCATACGAAGGTGCTCGATACCCAGGGCAAATACACCTGGATCAAGGCTCCGCGCTACGACGGCAAGCCGCTTCAGGTGGGACCGCTTGCAAATATCGTGGTAAATTACGCCAAGAAAAACGAGCGCGTAGTAAAGGTCGTGGATCAATTCCTAAAAGACGCCGGCTTGCCGCTTGAAGCGGTATTTTCGACGCTTGGACGAACGGCGTGCCGTATGATCGAAGCTAAAGTCGTAGCCGATAACGGACTGATCGCGCTAGAAAATTTGATCGCAAACATCAAAAGCGGCGATACGCAAACCTGCGCAAAATATGTAATCGATAACTCAAAAGAGTACAAAGGTCGCTATATCGGTCACGTACCGCGCGGCGCACTTAGCCACTGGTGCAGGATCGAAAAGGGCGTCATCAAAAACTGGCAGGCGGTCGTACCTTCTACTTGGAACGCCACACCGAAGGATAAAGACGGCGCTATGGGCGCTTACGAATCCTGCTTGATCGGACTTAAGCTTGCCGATCTTTCCAAGCCGCTAGAGATCATCCGCCGCATCCACTCTTACGATCCTTGCATAGCTTGCGCCGTGCACGTAATGGACGCTAAAGGGGCGGAGCTTGGCTGCTATAGGGTAGATCCCAGCAAAGGATAGATCATGAAAAAAAGATTTGCGGAATACGAGTTCTCAATCGGTCTTAGGCTCACGCACTGGCTGCGTGCGCTTTGCATTACGATTTTGGTGATTACCGGATATTACATCGCCTTTGTTTTCACCGCGCCCGAGGTGAGTCCCGAGCCGGTGCTTTTTATGCAGGCTAAATTTAGATTCGTGCATCTGGTCTTCGGCTTTGCAATGATCGGCGCGGCGATCTTTAAAACCTACCTTTTCTTCTTTGATAAAAAGAGCAGAAAAGAGCTTTTGAGTATCAAGGATTTTTTTAGCCCACGCGTCTGGATCGCTCAGATCAAATACTATATCTTTTTGGGCGAGCACCCGCATCTTCGCGGCGTTTACAACCCGCTACAGTTCATCTCCTATCTGGGCTTTTATCTAGTGCTGTTCGTAATCTGCCTAACGGGAATGATTCTATACGTTCACGTCTATCACGAGGGGTTAGGCGGCGCGCTATACGGGCTCTTGCGCCCGCTAGAAGCTGCGATGGGCGGTCTAAGCGAAGTACGAATGATTCACCATCTTTGCATGAATATCATCATAATCTTCGTGCCGATCCACGTCTATATGGCGGTCTTTAACGCCGTCAAGGGTAGAGACGGCGCGATGGATGCGATCGTAAGCGGCTATAAATTTAAAAAGGAAGAGCACGCTTGAGAGTGCTGGTACTGGGTATCGGCAACGTTATCTACGCGGACGAGGGCATAGGCGTGCACTTCGTCCGCGCGCTCGCGCAGAACTATAAATTTTATCCTAAAGCTACCGCGCGAAATTCTATGGCGGGCGAGGATTTAACGGTGCATAATTTTATGCAAAATTCTGTCCAAGTCTCTGCGATACAAAATTCTACCTCGCAAAATTCCATAGAGCGCAACTCCTTGCAAAATTTTGCAGATGAGAATTCTATCTTTAAGCAAAATTTCGCAGCAGTAAATTTAAACCGAAATTCTACTTCAGAACATTCCGCAAAGCAGGATTCCGCTTCAAATTTTACTTTGCAAAATTCCATAATAAATTCCGCAGCGCAAAGCTCTATCAATTCGGACTTTGTCGCCGCAAATTCAGCCGCCCCGAGCAGCAGCGCGGATCAGATCCGCTTTATCGACGGCGGGACTTTGGCTAGCTTTTTGATGCCTACGATGGCAGAATTTGATGAAATTTTGCTCGTAGATTGCATAGACGCGGACGGCGCAAAGGGCGGCGAGGTGTATTTTTTCGACTACGACGCGATGCCTAAGCAGATCAGCTGGAGCGGCTCGGCGCACGAGGTCGAAATGCTTCAAACCCTGCAGATGATGGATCTTTGCGGCGATCTGCCTCACGTTAAAATTCTAGCGGTCGTGCCGCGGCGCATCGAAGAAGCGAGCTTTAAGCTAAGCTCCGTGATATTAGAGTCCTCAAAAATCATGGAAAAAACGGCGCTTAAGCACCTATCGGATCTTGGCTTCGCGCATGAAAAAATCGCCGATCTCAGCGCCCAAGACATCGCGGATCGATTTGCAAAAAGGGGGCGAGATGATAGTAGCATATGAGTTTAACTACCTTAATGAAAACGCGCTGATAGCGCACTTCTTGCTGTTTTATGCCCGCAAAAGCATGCTGGAGTTTTGCCTGAAAAAAGAGGCGAGATTAATAAGCCTTTTCGTGCGCGGCGGCGAGGATGAAATTTTAAAATTTAGCGACGAGACGATGCCTCTGATTCCAAACTCCATATTTTTGGCAAAATCCTCCGTGCGCGTCGTGGTGGACGAGGGCGGCGCCGAAGCGAAAGCGCTGAAATTTAACGGCACGTTTAAAGATGCCTCCTCAGGCGATTTAAGTAAATTTTTAGAGGATGAAATTTCAAACGCCCATAACACCGCTAAATTTAATAACTTCACTCCGCAAGTGATGAAAGAATACCTCGCTCGCGCCGAGCCCTCTCAAAACGAATTCGAAATAATAAGCGGCGCCGGCGTGCTTCATGAGGGAAAATTTGAAGCGGTAAGTAGGGAGAATTTTGCTTGCTTACTGGAGTTTTGCCGCATAAACTTATTTCATGCTCAGCAGGTGCAGATTAAGCGCGGCGACGCAACTTTCACGCTCAAGGCGGACGTGGATTTTAGCACCGATTTTTTGATAGCCGCGGGAGTGGGTGCGCTGGATGGGATTTTTGTGAGCGATGAAAAGAGCAAAATCGCGCTCGCAGCCTTCGAAAAGCCGCTCATAAGCCTAAAAACCAATGCGATCTTTAGAAAAAATCACGAGGACGCGCCTAAATTTTTTGACGTAAAGCTTGCGGGCGACATATTCCTGTTTGCGCTGGGGCGCGCTTTGGCAAGCGATGGGATCTATTTTTTAAGCGCAAAATGCGAAAGCGCGGCGCAAAAAGATAAAATTTTTAAAGTTGTGCCGCTGCAAAACGGCTTTTTGATCGTGCAAAATGAGGATTTTTTAAGCGGCAGCGCAAGCTCTTATCTGAAAAACTCAAACGACAAAAACTCCGCTCTTTTTGCGCTTACGTGCCGCGAGAAGGGAGTTTTGAACGACTCTAAAAAACGCGTTTTGCGCTGCTTTTTGGGCGTGGACACGGACGATGAGATCGCAATTTATGGCGAAAGCTCTAAAAAAATTCTGCTTAAATTCGATCTGCCGCGCAGCTTTGACGAGCTTAAGGCTCAAATTTGCGCGGACGAAACGGGCGCAAAGCTGTTTGAAAATTTCAGCGCCAAATTTAGCGTAAACGTCGCAAAAATCGATGAAATTTTAAAAAGCGCAAACGCGGGATTTCACGGTATCTTTAACGTCGCCGCGCAGCTTATCTGGGGGCGCGATGCGGCGTTTTTGATTGCGGCTGCGGAGGATTTTGCGGGCGGCAAAGGGGTGCGACTCGATTTTTGCACGGACGAGCGCGGCTGCGTGCAAGCGGATAAAATTTTGCGTTCGGCGATGAGCTATGCGCTCGCAGGCGCCAATGAAAAGCTGTTTGCGTTCGGATTTTTCGATAGTTTGGGCTACTTTTTAAGCGATCTGGCGGATGAGCGCAAAGAGGACTTTGACGTTTTGATCTTCGGCGGCGCGATGTTTGGCGGGCGCAAATTTGCGGAT
>CAJPSJ010000031.1 GCA_905373295.1 uncultured Campylobacter sp.
TTGCGCACGGCATCGCTTAAATTTTGCTCGTAAACAGCGCCAAATTCCGCCTGATCAAAGCTCGTTAGCGCAGAGACCGCGAGCACTAGCGGACGCGAAGCTAGCCTATCCAGTCGCTCCATCACGGCTGCCATCGCGCGCTTGCCGCTACTTGCGTGCACATTTATCATATCGACGCCGATTTTAGCGATCTCCTCGGCGGCATCAGCCATCGTATTTGGGATGTCGTAGAGCTTTAGATCGAGGAAAATTTTAAAATTTCCAAGCTTTTTTAGCTCCTCGATAAATCCAGCCCCGTCGCGCAAATAGGTTCGCAGCCCCACTTTTAGCCAAATTTTATCCGAAAAGTCTGCAAGCCCCTCCGCCAGCTGTAAACACTGCTGCTTCGAACCCAGATCAAGCGCGACGCAGAGCTTCACCGTTTATCCTTGCCGCGTACTGCGTCTTTGCTGCCCGCAGGTCTTTTCGAGACGGCGCCTCTGCCGCCCGCAGATTTTTTCGGCGCGGTAAAGCCTTTGCGCCCAGCGCTACTTTTCGGCGCAGTATTTTTACCCGCAGCGCCCTTTTTCGGTGCCGCGCTTTTGCTGGCTCTGAAATTTCTATCCGCGCTCTCTTTTTTCGGCGCGGCGTCTTTACCTCGTTCGCCTGCCTTAAAATTTTTACTTCGCTCGCCCGTTTTGAAATTTTTGCCGGTTTTCTCTGTCCTGAATTTATCTCCGGTCTTGAAATTTCTCTCCGTTTTAAATTTTTTGCTCGCGGCGGCTTCGGATTTTTTTGCGGATGCGCTGCGAGTTTTCAAATTAGCGGGCTTTTTAGACGGTCTGCTTCTGCTCGCCGTAGAATTTTTCGGCGTGCCGCTCCTCTTTGTCTTAGTAAAATTTTTTGTCTCGCCGTCCGTGCCTGCGGGGATGAAATTTTTCGCCGCAACGTTCGTATCTGAAATAGCGAAATTTTTCGCCGCAGCGGGCTTAAAATTTTTGACTGCCTCCGTGGTTGTCTCGGGATTTACGCTTGCCGTCGCAGTCGGCTTGGAAATTTTATCCGCCGCGATGTTTACGGGGCTATCTTTTAGCGCATCCAGCACGCCGTTTATAAATCTTGGCGAGATGCCAAGCTCCTTAGCGGAGTTGATCGCTTCGTTTATGACGATGCCCGCGTCCGTGTCCGTAAAGCGCAGTTCATACGCCCCAAGCCGCAGTATCGCGCGCTCCAGAGCCGAAATTTCGGCGAGCTTGAATTCCTTTAAATTTTCATCTATCAGCGCATCGACCGCGGCGAGATTTTCGCTAGCGCCGCGCAGAAGCGCCAGCGTCCAGTTGCGCTGCTCGTTGCGAATGCGCTTTTCCTCCAGATATTCGTCCGCAAAATCCTCGCCGTCGCCGTTCATATCTTTAGAGTAAAGCAGCGAGATCGCAGCAAGCCTGGCTTGGTGTCTGGTGGCCATTTTACGCCTTTATGTTTCGAAATAGACTTAGAAGCTCGATTGCGCCGCTCATCGCTTCAAAGCCCTTGTTGCCGGCCTTTGCGCCTGCACGCTCGATTGCCTGCTCGATATTATCGGTAGTCAGTACGCCGAAAGTCACGGGCGCGCCGTATTTTAGCATAGTGTTTGCGATACCTTTGCTTACCTCGGCGCTTACGTAGTCAAAATGTGGAGTAGAGCCGCGGATAACCGCGCCTAGACAGACGACGGCGTCGTAAAGCTTGGAAGCTAGCGCCTTTTCAAGCGCGAGCGGGATCTCAAAAGCGCCAGGAACAAGCATCAGGCTTAAATTTTCCTCCTTGCCGCCGTGGCGCAAAAACGCATCGTGCGCCCCTTCGACTAGGCGATCTGTGATGATGTGGTTGAAGCGGGCGTTGATGATTAGGATCTTTTCGCTGCCCTTAAGAGCAAGCGAGCCTTCGATGATTTTCATGATTTTCCTTTGCGTTAAATTTAGCGCTAAGCTTAGCTAAATTCGCCAAAATTCTAAATTAATTTCAGCATCGCGGCGCTTGAAATTATCAGAAATAGCAGACGCTTTGCGCGCAGAAATTTTCTCGCGGTGGATGAATACGCCTAGGATCACAGCGCCGATCGTGCCGATGCCCGTATATAGGACGTATACGAGCGCCGCGCTATTTATTTAAAAGCAAGCATAAATATAAAAAAGCTCGCAATTACGCGGGTGGCGGTCAGTAGCCAATCGTGTGTACTAGAGCATGCTTAAGTCCGTAAGCCCAGCCGCACTCAAAAAGCGCTACGATGATGACAGAAGCAAAGCCTTTGGTTATTCGAAATCGCCTAAATTTTAAATTTAAAGCGCGATTGTGATGGCTTAGATTGAAATTCGTCTTAAAATTAATCCTAAATAATAAATTTTATTATTCGTTTAGAAATTTTAGGCTATAATCGCTTCAAAATTCATTTCAAGGAGAGAAAGATGTTTAAACTTAGAGAGTTGCCGTTCGATGCGGCGCACAACGCGGTCGTAAGCAAGCAAACCTGTGATTATCACCACGGCAAGCACCATGCGACCTATGTGACAAATTTAAATAAACTTACCGAATCGGGTGAGTTTGCGGGCAAGGGGCTTTACGAGATCGTAACGGCTGCTAGCGGTGGGCTTTTTAACAACGCTGCGCAGGTTTACAACCACGATTTTTACTGGGATTGCATCGCAAAGCCTAGCGAGGCTTCCGCGGAGCTAAAATCGGCACTAGCGGAAAATTTTGCGGATTTTAAAAGCGAGTTTTTGGCTGCTGCTACGGCGCATTTTGGCTCGGGCTGGGTTTGGCTCGCTTACGATCCGAAATCGGGCAAGCTTTGCATCAAAGCGACCCAAAACGCCGCTACTCCGGTAACTGAGGGGCTCGTGCCGCTTCTAGTCGTGGACGTTTGGGAGCACGCGTATTACATCGATGAGCACAACGCGCGTCCGAAATATCTGGAGAAATTCTACGCGGGCATCAACTGGGAGTTTGTCTCAAGTGCCTATGAATGGGCGAAAAAAGAGGGTCTCGGCTCGGTGAAATTTTACATCGATGAGCTTCACGGCAGAGATTAAATTTTAAAATTTAAGCGCACGCGACGATACAAAAATCTGGGTCCGTCGCGCTTCGCTTGCGTAAATTTTAAATTTGCGCGGGCACGCACAAACGGAAGCGGTGCTACCCGCAGAGCTAAAATCCGTTTTAAACGCATAATCTGAGTAGAGCGGATACGGCTCGCGCAGTACACAAAGCTGAAATCTCTTAAGCGCTCGTAGGTTTGCTGTGGATTGGCTGCAGACACGGCGCGAATAGGACAGCACTCACTATTTGTAGCACCGAAATCGCTTAAACGTGCCGCATGTTCGCCATGGACGCAGATTTGCTGCAGAGGACGTGAACGCTGCCCGCAAATCGTTTAGACGCACCGCAAGCAACCCTGGACGATAACCGCTGCGGCGCTTAGTGCACGCCACCGATCGCTTAAAATTTTAATTCAAAGCTAGCGGCTAAATTTCGGGATTTTTCTCGGAATTTAGCCGAAGCAATATTTCTTTTCAATCTATCTTTTAAATTTAATAAAATTCCATCAAGGCTCGGGCGCTAAATTTAATCAAAATTTTAGCCCAAAATCATCCAGAGCCCGATCGCGCACATCAGCACCGAGCAGAAAATTTCGAGGTATTTCAAATGGGTTTTCAGAAGATTTTTTAGCACAGCTCCGCCCAGCGCGTAGATGCTAAGGCAGATACTTTCGCTTACGCACAGCGTAGCGACGAGGGCGAAGGTGCGCGCGCCGAAAAGGTTGTCCGCGTCCAAAAACGGCGGAAAGAGTGCGGTGAAAAATATCCACGCCTTGGGGTTTGAGACTGCGACTACGAAGCCTTGTAGGAAGATATTTTCGCTGCGCTTTTGTTTTTGCAGCTTAAAATTTCCGCGCGCTAAAAAGGTCGCGACGCCCAGATAAAAAATATACGCGCCGCCTAAAATTTTAATCGCGCTAAGCGCCGCAGGGTGCGCAAGCAGAATGCCTGCGACGCCGAATATACACGCAAGCGCCACGAGCGTGACGCCCAGCACCTGCGCGAGTAGCGCGGGCAGCGCCTTAAGATAGCCGCGCGCGATGCCGAGATTTAGCGCGTAGGTCATGTTGATGCCCGGCATCAGCGATATCGGAAAGATCGTAAGAAAAAATAGAAGCATTGCAAACCCCTAAATTGCGGCTAAATTTTAAATTTATCGCGCGCCTGCCATGGAAATTTTAAAGTGCGGCGCAAATGAAATTTTAAAATTTAGCCGCGCACTTTTGCGCTTGTGATCACGCTTGCACGGTGCGTGTAGATAAAATTTCAAAATTCTGACGCCCGCTTCGCTAGACGCGTTAAAGCTTTTTACGGGGCGGGAAGGGTCTCGGTTGCGAGGTCGCACTTCTCACAGAGACGGCGCTGCTCGCCCCAAACCCCACCTCCCCCGACGACGCTTTACAAGGGGCAGGCTACGCCTGCGCTGAATTTATATTATAACTGCGGTGCGGTGTCTCGCACCTAGTCGCAAGACCGCCGTGCCGCAAGTTTCAATACAATGTGCCGCACCACGTAAAAACTCACGCCGCAGCGTATGTAACGGAGCGAATGAAATTTTAAAATTCCGTCGCGCCTTGGCATAAAATATATTGCGGCGAAGTGAGCTGCACCGCCGCGGGCAAATTTAAAATTTAAAACTCTTGCGGCTTTAAATTTAGCCGAAAATCCCGTACCCGAAGATCACCGCGATGATGAGCGGCAGGATAAATTTGACGTATAAAAACCAAACTCCCGCGAGCCGCGCGCTTAGATCGCCTTCGTTGGTGAGCTCGTAGATCGCATCCTTTTTCAGCACCCAGCCCACGTAGATGCAGCACAGAAGCGCCGTTAGCACGAAAAATACGTTCGCGCTTACGAAGTCGAAGGCGTCGAAAACTGAGCGCCCCAAAATTTTAACGTCCGCAAGCACGCTGCTTGAGAGTATGCAGGGCAGGTTGCCGAGCACGAAGACGCCGCCGAGCGTTAAATTTACCGCCTTTAGCGTCGAAAAACCGAAGCGCTCCTCGACGAAATTTATGATGACCTGATAGATTGTGATCGAAGTAGTAAGCGCGGCGATGAGCAGGATCGAGAGAAAGACCACCGCGACGGCGTTGCCGAACGGCATGTGCGAAAACGCGATCGGAAGGCTCTTAAAAACCAGCGACGAGCCGCTGCTTGGCTCAAGCCCCGCGCTAAAGAGCGATGGGAAGATCATAAAGCCCGCAAGCACGGCGATGAGCGTGTTTACGACCGCGGTGATGGTGGCCGTTTGCATCAGCTTCTCGTCTTTATTGAGGAAGCTAGATAGCGTGATCATCACGCCGAATCCGAGCGAGAGCGCGAAAAAGACCTGTCCCAAAACGTCGATCAAAAGCTTAGGCGTGATCTTTGCAAAATCGACGCTGAGGTAAAATTTCACACCCTCTTTTGCGCCTTCAAGCGTTAAATTTGTAAGGATCACCGCTATGAAACACAAAAATAGCGCAGGCATTAGAAATTTTACGAATTTTTCGATCCCCTCGATGATGCCGTTTTTCAAAATGTACCAGTTGATCGCTATGAAAACGATCGTGTAAGCTCCGACGCCGAGCGGGCTGTTTTCGATATGATCTGCGTAGAATTTCTGCGTGAATGCGGGGTCTGTGATCCGCGCGGAGAGGTCGAAATTGCCGCTTACGATGTTTACGATGTAGGTTAGCACCCAGCCGCCAAGGACCATATAGTAGGCTAAAATTCCAAACGCGCCGATTACGCCCATGATGCCTACGATCTTCCATGCAGGCTTTATGTGTGAGCCATCCTTTTTAGGCGCCGTGAAGGCATCGACGCAGTTTCTTAGCGCGCGACGTCCGATGACGTTTTCTACTAAGATCATCGGGATGCCAAGTACGATCATCGCGATGCAAAACACGAGCACGTAGGCGCCGCCGCCGTTTTGCCCGACTAAATACGGAAATCGCCACGTGCAACCAAAGCCGATCGTGGCGCCCGCGACGGTTAAAATATATGTGAGCTTGCTGCTCCAGGTCTGTCTCGGCACGCTCCCTCCTTAAAATTGCTCTTTTTTGAGCTTGTCGAGGAAATCCTCGATATTGTATTTGGCGCGATAATCCTCGCTGATGAGATGAACTATGATGTCGCCGAGATCGACGACGCTCCACTCATCGCCGCTTTCGATAGCCAAAAACTCCTCGCCGAGCGGCTTAAGCACGCTTTTTAGCTCCTCGATAAGCGAGGCTGCGTGGCGAGAGGTTAGCGTAGTGGCGATGACTACGAGTTTTGCGATGTATTCGCGCTCACTCATATCGATGATCTGGACGTCTTCGGCTTTCTTTTCGTTTAAAATTTCGGCGATCTTTTCCGCCCTTTGCTTTGGATCTTGCATATCTTTCCTTTTATAAAATTTTATGACCTCTGCTGCGATCTTGGGCGGGATTTCGCCTTTGAAATCTCGCCTAAAACCGCTTGAGCTCGCATCTACGGCAATCTCGATCCGCCTTAGGCTCGCCCACTGCCGCGGGATCTCGTAGCCGGGCCGCGTAAGCACGACAAACTCCGCTAATTTCTGAAGCTCGCTAAAATCGCGCCATTTATGAAGCTCGGCTAGGTTGTCGGCACCCACGACGATGTAGAGCTTTGGTACTTCGTCTATATGGTTCGCGCTGTTTGCTTTGCTTGCTTCATCTGCACTGCTCACATCGCTTGAGTCATGCAAGTCATTTGTGATATTCATGCCATTTGTGCCGCCTGTGTCACCTGCACTATTTGCGTCATTTACATCACCTGTATCAGCAATGCAATTCGCATTGCCGCTTGAAATTTCGCTTGCGTTTGAAAATTTGTCTATGATGGCGTTTGAAATTTCACTATCGACAGCGCCTGGAATTTTGACGACGTCTGAAATTTCATCTGTTACTGCAATCTCGCTTGCATTTGAAATTTCGTTCCGGGCGGCGTTCGGAATTTTGCTCGCGCTCGAAATTTTATCCCCGACGAAGTTTGAAATTTCGCTCATGACGGCGCCGGACGCTCTGCTTGAGGCGGCACTTGAAATTTTATCTGCGCTTTGGGTTTCGCTCGCCGAGGCTGCCATCTCCGCTGCGATTTTGCCGTTTGCGCTATGTTTTTCGAGCAGAAATTTCACGCTTTGTATCGTGGGTACCGGCACGTTTTGCGAAATTTCATAATCGCTCACCTCCACGTGCGGGGCGTCGCTCCACAGCGCGCGGCACCATCTAAGCCGCAGCTGCGGAGGCGCCGAAAAGCTCTTTTTAAACGGGTTTAGAAACGACGGCATTATGACCAGCGAATCGGGCTTTAGGCTTGATAAAATCGCCTTTACCGCGGCGTCGTGTCCTGCATGCGGCGGATCGAAACTGCCGCCGAAAAGCGCGATTTTCACGCGCCTACTCCGCGCCGTTTCGCGCCGCAAAATTTCTCGTCCTTCGCCGCAAATTCTGCGGCATAAAATTTTGCGCGGCGCGATCTTGCTTTATGAAATTTCACGTCGCAAAATCTCGCTTCGCTAAATTTTGTTTCAAAAAATCCCGCGTTTTGCGGTGCGGTAAATTTAAAAGGCACGACGGCGCAAAGGCTAGAATCGCGCTGTAGCCCTTTTGCGGCGACAAATTTAAAAAGCGCGCCGCGGAATTTTATCCCGAGGAATTCCGCTGCGTTAAATTCTGTTTTAAGCTCTAAATTTAGCGTCCGGGACTTCATTTCGCTAAATTTCATGCCGTGAAATTTAGCCGCATAAAATTTCGCAGTGCGAGCCAAAAAAGCCGTCTCGCGCAATTCTGCTTTGTAAAATTTGACGCCGCGCGCCCTAAATTTCGATTTGCAGAATTCCATGCCGCGAAAGTTTGTCTTTAAAAATTCTATTCCGTAGGTCGCAAAATTTGCGCCACGAAATTTCTCGTCGCGAAATTTAAAACTACCAAGCGCGGCAACGTGTACCCCAGGCTCTGCGCCGCAAAATTTCGTGCTACTAAATTTTGTTGCAAAAAATCTTGCGTTTTGCGGCGCGAAAAATTTAACGCCGCTCCCGCGAAATTCCGCCGCGCAAAATCCTGCGGGGGCTAATCGGGCGTTAAAATTTGGGTTTTTGTAAGGCTTTCGCACGGGCCGCCTACATATATTTTTCTAAAACGCGCGGAATTTCGATGCTGCCGTCCTTGCGCTGGTAGTTTTCCATCACCGCGATCAGCGTGCGGCCGACCGCGAGCGAGGAGCCGTTTAGCGTGTGAACGAGGCTGTTTTTCTTGCCGTCTTTGAAGCGGATCTTGGCTCTGCGCGCCTGAAAATCGCGGCAGTTGCTGATCGAGCTGATCTCTCTGTATTGGCTCTGCCCCGGCAGCCAAACCTCCAAATCCACGGTTTTTGCGGCGCTAAAGCCCAGATCGCCGCTGCAAAGCAGCATGTGTCTGTGCGGAAGGCCTAGGCTAGCTAACAGATCGCTCGCGCACGAAATCATCTCCTCAAGCATCTTTGCGCTATCCTCTGGGCGCGTGATGGCGACGAGCTCGACCTTTTCGAACTGGTGCTGGCGGATCATGCCGCGCGTATCGCGCCCCGCCGAGCCCGCTTCCTTGCGAAAGCAGTGGCTGTAGCTGGTGAGCTTGATCGGTAGCTCCTCGCTGCGTAAAATTTCATCGTTAAAGAGATTCGTAGCCGTAACCTCGCTCGTAGGGATGAGATAGAGGTTTTGCTCCTCGTCGTCAACGCGGTAGAGGTCGTCTTTAAATTTAGGCAGCTGACCCGTACCGTAGAGGATCTGATCGCGCACCAAAAACGGCATATTTACGAGCTCGAAGCCGCGTGAGTTGTTAAATTCTATCATATAATTGATGAGAGCCATATTCAGTTTTGCGCCAAGACCTCGGATCGCGGTGAAGCGGCTACCGCTGAGTTTAACGCCGCGCTCGAAATCAAGCCATCCCAGCGCCTCGCCGAGATCGAAGTGCTGCTTGGGCGCGAAGTCGAACGTACGCGGCTGCAGCACCTTTTTGATACAGACGTTTTCGTTCTCGTCCGCACCGATCGGCACGTCGTCATCGATGATATTCGGCACGCACGCGGCGATCGCTTCTAGGCTCTGCTCGTGCTCACTTACTAGCTCGCTTAGGCTTTGGATCTTTTGCTTGTTTTCCTCAAGCTGCGATTTGAGCGCGCATACGTCTTTGCCCTCGCGCGCGGCGAGGCCAAACTCCTTGCTCTTTGCGTTTTGCACGGCTTGGAGGTTTTCAAGATCGCTCTTTTTAGATTTTAGCTCGTTGTAGGCATCTAGCAGCGTTTGCAGGGTTTGCGGCGGGACTTTTTTAGCGATGAGTTTTTTATTAAATTCGTCGAAATTCGTCTCTATAAGTTTTAAATTTATCATTTTCTGCCTCTTTTTGGTAATTTAAATTGCGACATTTTAACTAAAGTTTGCTTTAAATACTCAAAATAAACCCACATTTAAGCAATACGGATGAAAAAAAGTGATACAATTCCGTAATATTTTATTATGAAAGGTATTACATGAAAGCAAAATTTGCTTTTTTAGGAATTTTCGCGGCGAGCCTTGCATTCGCGCATTTCGGCGTTCTTACGACGGATAAAAATGTCGTAGAGGATCAAAAAGATGCTACTTTAAAGCTAAATTTGGAATTCTCCCATCCGTTTTTACAGGAGTCTATGAATCTACAAAAGCCCGCAGAATTCGGCGTTTTTATTGATGGCGAGAAAAAATCGCTCCTAGGCAGCCTAAAAGAGCAAAAAAAAGGCGAAAATTCCTATTTTGCGGCGGAATTTAAAGCTGACAAGCCATCGCTTTTGGCGTTTTATTTCGATCCGAAACCCTATGCCGAGCCGGCTGAGCGCAAGATGATCCGCCATATCACCAAAACCTACGTCGATGCTTACGGCGCGGGCGAAGGCTGGGATAAGCCGCTCGGGCTAGAGGCGGAGATCGTGCCGCTAGTGCGGCCTTATGCGCTGTATGCGGGCGAGATATTTAGCGGAGTTTTTTTATTGCACGGAAGGCCCGTCCCAGGCGCGGACGTGGAGATCGAGCTATATAACGATAAAGGCTACAAAGCCCCTAGCGAGGCGCATGTCACGCAAATCGTTAAAACAAACGGCGCGGGCGAGTTTAGCTTCGTGATGCCGGTTGCCGGCTGGTGGGGCTTTGCGGCTCTTAGCGAGGAGGAAGCCGCCAAAGGAAGCGAGCAGCCCGTAAATGAGCTGGGTGCCGTGCTTTGGATCAAAGCAGACGAGTTGAAAAAATAAGGGAGCGGCTCGGTGAGATCTCTTTTTTCGGGCGAAATTTGCGCGGCTACAGATAAATTTAAATTTACGCTTTGGCAGGGCTTTGAAATTTTATTTTCGCGCGTTTTGCTTTTGGGTGTAGAATTTCCAGCGAATTCTGCGGCTGAAATTTTACGGGGCAGAATTTTGTCGTTTCGCACCCGCGCGCAGTCTGCGTCTCGGGGGTTGATTAAAACTTTACGGAGCAGAATTTCGCCGAGTAAAATTTTAAGTAACGAAGCTCTGCTACGTGAAATTTTGCTCGGTAGAAATCCGCTCTTAGTAGCTTCGAGCCGTAAAATTTCATATCCGTGGATTTACGAGCGTAAAATATCAGCACGTCAAATTTCGTTTTTTGAAATTTTAAAAACCCCGACTTTTAAAATTTCGCAAGCTCTGTTTTGCCGCGCGAGCACCGCGCCGAGATTGCTCGGAGCTTTAAATTTTGCGTTGCAAAATCTGCTCGCTGCTCCCGCAAATACGGAAATTAAAATTTATTGCGCCGTGCGAGCCGTAAAATTTATCAAATTTGCCGGTTCCGTAAGCAGCTCTGAGACCGCTCCGAGTCTTACGCTAACAGCTGCCGCAAATAGGACGCAAGCCGCGAGTTTTACAGCCGCAAATTTTGCCGCGATTAAAGCCATAAAAGCAAGATCTGTAGCAATCAAAGCAATGATCGCAAAGGTCGCAAATGCCTTAAATTTAGCTAGCTCCCGCGTTTTTGCGCGTCTAAAAAACGGGAGCGATTTAAAGGAGGCGAGCCGTGCACATTAGCGAAGGAGTTTTGAGCGCGCCCGTGCTGCTTGCCGGCTGGGCGGTTACGGCGCCTGCGGTAGCGGCGATTTTATGGCGCGTAAGGCAGTCTGAGATCCCTAGGATCGCATGTTTTAGCGCGCTATTTTTCGTCGCATCTTTTGTACACCTGCCCGTGGGCGTCAGCTCCATGCACCTGATGCTAAGCGGGCTCGTGGGCGCGTTTTTGGGCTCGCGCGCGATCTTGGCGATTTTCGTTGCGCTTTTTTTGCAAGGGGTGTTTTTCGGCTTCGGAGGGCTTAGCGTACTCGGCGTAAATACCGCAGTCATTGGCTTTCCAGCGGTTTTGGGCGGGCTCTTTGCCGCCGCCGCAAAAGCGCAAGAGCTAAAAGTGCGCACGCAAAAAATTTATTTATTTTTGGCGGGTTTCGTGCCGATCGTCTGCTCGATGCTGCTTCTTGATCTCGTGCTTTTCATCAGCGGGCGGGAGTTTTTTGCTATCGCGACGCTCATCTCGCTCGAAGGTGCAATTCTAGCTGTTTTGGAAGGGATCATCACACTTTTTGCGCTTAGCTTTATTGCGAAATTTTACGGCGGACAGAGGCGATGAGAGCGCTATTTTTCTTAACGGTTTTGATCTCTTTTGCATTTTCGCATGCGCTTCATCTTTTCGCGACGCAAGAGGGCGATAGAGTGGCGATTTATAGCTATTTTTATAAAAATTCTCCCTGCATGGAGTGCGAAGTTTTAATCATTGTGGACGGGCGCGAAATTTTGCGCACTAGGACCGATAAAGAGGGACTTGCGAGCATACGAATGCCAGCTAAAAATTTTACTATTCAAATTTACGGAGGTGCAGGGCACGGCGCGCAGATGGAATTTAGCGCTGAGAACTTTGCGCCGCAGAATTCCGGTGATCCTGAAAATTCCACGCCGCAAAATTATGACGTTTCTGAAAATCCTATGCCGCAAAATTTGAATGTTGCTAAAAATTCCGCGTCCAAAGGCAGCGCGTCCGAAAATATCGCGCCGAAAGGCAGTGTGTCTGAAGATAAAATTTCAAGTGCTTCCGAGCCTTTGGAAAATTCCGCCTCGCAAAGCATCTTGCCGAAAGAAAGCCCTAAGAGTGATATTAGGAGCCTGGCGTTTCAAAGCCAGTCCGCCGAGGCGCCTAAAATCGCGCTTTGTTTGGCCTTGATTTTCGGCTTTTTTGGCTTAATGT
>CAJPSJ010000032.1 GCA_905373295.1 uncultured Campylobacter sp.
CGCAGGCGCTCCCTCGACCCACCTAAAGTTTCATAAATTTTGCTTCGCAAAATTTTAAAATTTTCAGCGGTTTTGCCTGTAAATTAGTCCCGTCCATTGGCGCTCAAACTTACTTGCCGGTGGACATATAGGCAAGTTGCCATAACGCGTATCCTGCGTTCATAAAGCTTTTGCAGCCAAATAGCGCAGCGTCTTTCATAAATTTATGGTCGTCGCTGCTCTCAAAGACGCCATCTTTCGCAACTTGAAGCACAAAAGGGCGCACCGGTTTGCCTAGATCCATCAAATACCACTCAGTGCCCGCGATTTCCGGCAAAACGAGCAAACTATAACGCTTAAAAGTAGGGTTTGTTTCGCCTGCGGTTAAATGCTCCTTATTTACTGCAGTAATTGCTGCGGCAAGGTTTTTAGGACCGCAGATTAGATGCGTCGGACTTACGCCTAGGGCTTGCCCGGTGTCGCCTTTGATGCTGATCATATAGGCCTCCGCGGCCAAAAGATGCGCCGTATCCAGCGCGCCGGTGCCGCTATTTGCATAGGTATCACTACCAGATGCATGGTCGGCGGCAAAAAACGCCTTGCCGTCGTAGCATTTGCCCTTTGTGGAGTCGGCTGCGTTGGCTAGAATTTTCGCCACTAGCGCGCCGCCGAATTTTTTCGCATTGAACGCCATCTGTTCGATCGCAGGTTTATAGAGCCCGACTTTGTCATATTCAAGATGAGTATTTGGCACCGTAACGCTAGCTTCGAAAGGCTGATTTTCTAGCGCATAGCCATAGTCCTTGAACTTTTTGATATCTCTATCGCCGACCCACTCTTTCATCATAGGAAAGTTACCTAGCCAAACATATTTCTCGCTTAGATCGTTGCTTTCTATGCGCATAGCAAGAACATCCGCCTCGCTTTTGGTATCGTTGAAAGTCTTTTGAAAGACCGCCTTAAAGCCGATCGATGTCTCTTCAAAATTTGCCATTATTTAGCTCCTTTTATGTATTCCTCGTCGCTAAGCCCTAAAAGAGAGGCCACCTTTTTCTGCTCGTCGCTCAAGGAGGACGCGCTATTTTTTTGAAGCTCCTTTTTGCCGAAAAACGCGCCCAAAAGCGAATTGAGTTTTTGTACTTGCCCGTCTAGCGCCGTGATCTTTTCTACTATCGCGTTACTTTCTTTTGCATTCGCTTCGCTTTCTGCGGCATCGTCTTGCTTTGCGTTTACAGCCTCTGCTTTGTTGCTAGCGGCAAAATTTGCGTTAAGCTCCTCTATTTGCTTGCCCAGGGCGTCTATTTTCGCCGAAAGCTCCGAAATTTCTTTATCCATCTCTTCCTCTCCTTTTGAGTTGATTGCATTATTTAACAAATTTGGGCGATTTACGAGCCCTACGCTATCAAGCCCGATCACCCGTCTATTCTCTCCCATATCAAAAACAGGGCTTAGGTATCGATACGCCCGCGAGCCGATAAGCTCCTCACCCGTTTTATTTAGGCTTAGGCTGGCGTAAATCCCGCCATCTCTAAGCTCGAAACTATCCTTATCAAACCACCCTAAAGCCGCGCCAAAGCTGTGGTTTTCATCAAGGGCGATATCAAGGGCGTTTTTTTCTATGGAGGCTATCAGTGCGGCGCCGTCAATCCGAAACGCGCGCCCGTCAAGACCTATCACTTCGCCGACCGGCGAAACCTTTACTTTTTCGTCCTGCTTAAAATTTAGCTCTAAAACGCTATTTATGCCTTGTCTCATACTGCCTCCGTCTTAAAATTTGGCGGTATTATACGGACAAACGCCGTTAAAATCACTCTATTTAGGGGCTATCAAGAGTGAAACGGAAAAAAATTCGGGCTAAAATGCGAGATAAAAATAAAATCGTCGCGCATAGCGAAGCGAGACGACGCGCAAATTTAAGGAGGTAGGCCTTGGACGTTAAAACTGCACGCGATATGTTTATCAAAGGCTACTCAATCACTGACATCGCTACTGCTTGCGGCGTAAGTCGCCAAAGTATCTATGCCGCCAAGGCTAGAGCAAAAGCCGCGGGCGAGGACTGGGATGAGCTAGCGCTTGCAAAAAACAGAGAGCAAAGTAATACCATCAAAAGCGAGCAAGGTTTTATCCTTGCGCTGATAGAAAGCTTCGAGCGGGCGTTTTCACAGATGCAGGAGCTACCGCCGCAGGAGAGGCTCGAAATTTTAAAAGATTATACGCAAACCTATTATAGCCTTAAAGCCCCGCTTAAAACGGATTTGAAGGCTCAAATGCTAGACGCCGCAAGTCGCGCGATAAATGAGATTGCTGATCTTGCCACGAAGAAAAAATGCGATGCCGTGACAGAGTTTTTGGCTGCGAATGCGGATGAAATTTTACGCCGGGTGCTCAAGCAATGATTGCAAATGAAGATATTGAAGCACTGCGCATCAAGCTCAAATCCCTAAGACGCGCCATCGATCCGCAAAGAGACGCTAGGATAAAGGCTGCGCGCGCAAGCTTTAAAGAGTGCGTGCGGATCTATTTTAGCGCTCACGTACGCCTGCCCGAAACCTCAAAATTTCGAGCGGATTTTTATAAAAATGAGGCGAAGCTAAGCACGAAAAATAGGCATCTGCTTTTTAAGGCTTACAGAGGAGCCGCCAAAACTACCTTGATTTCAAGGCTTTGGGTACTCTTTAATACTGCGGTAACTGCGCGAAAGCGCAACTGCGTAATCATCAGCGCGACGATTAATCTCTCTAAAAAGACGATCGAGTTTATAAAAAATGAGCTTGAGGAAAACGAACTTTTGATTAGAGATTTTGGTATCAGCAAGGGCGATAAATGGACGGAGGAGGAGATCGTATTTTATAGCGGCAAGCAGGCGTTTAAAATTTCCGCTTACGGCGCAGGCAAAAAGATCCGCGGCGAAAACTGGCGCGGTTTCCGCCCCGATCTTATCATTTGCGACGATCTGGAAAACGACGAAAACGTCAAAACGAAAGCGCAGCGCGACAAGCTTTATGAGTGGTTTGAAAAGGCTATTATGAAGCTGCCCGCCCGTGGCGATAACGCTTATAATATCGTAGTAGTCGGCACGACGTTGCATTACGATAGCCTCTTATTTCGCATCGAAGCAAGAGCGGATTTCAAAACTCTATCCTATCCGCTGGTGCGCGCTTTTCCCGCAAACGTAGATGAGCAAAAGTGGGATATGAAAGAGCTGCTGCTAGATGATAGCAGGCTGGATAAAGAGCGCATAAAGCAAGAATTTCTAAGCTCCAAAAGCGCCTTTATGAGCGAGTATCAAAACGAGCCGCTAAGTAAAGAGGAGGCGAGCTTTAGCGGGTACCAAACTTTCGAGCAGATGCCTCTTTGCGACGCCTATTATATGGGGATTGACCCCGCATTAGGAAAAAGCAAGGGCGATTATTTCGCCGTAGCTACGCTTGGGGCTTATGAGGGCAAATTTTATGCAAGCGTTAAGATGGCAAAAGTAAAGCCCGAGCTTATGATGGATCGCATCATAGCAGCGGCGCTTGAAATTTTACGGCTTAACCGCCCGCTTAAAATCGCGATCGAAACTATTCAGTTTCAGGAGTTTTTTAAGGATATGCTCGATAAAAAAGCCCGCGAACTGGGGCTTTATCTGCCTATCATAGAGCTTAAAAATAGCGTGCCTAAGCAGCTTCGCATAGATAGCCTAACCCCGCCTATAAATAACGGCGTAATTTTAAGCGATAAAAACTCGCTCGTTTTTATAGACGAGCTTGATACCTACCCTAAAAGCGCGCATGATGACGGTCTGGATGCGCTAGAGATGGCATGGCGTATCGCAAAGGTGCCGGCGTTTGATTATGCGAAGGCTAGCCAGATCATCAAAGAGCGAAAGCGCAAACGCGATATGATAAAAGATATGTTGCAAGGCTGATAAGAACAATGCCGTTTAAACGCTTTTAAAAGCCGTTTAAAAGCGTTTAAATATTTTTGGATGTGTGATTTATCGCCCAAGAGGCTAAAAGCGCTTAAAACGCACGCAAATGAAATTTAAGGATGATGGATGAAAAAACAAGATTTAAGATCGCTCATTAAGCTTTTAAGACCCAAGGGGGCTTATTCCAAGACCGACGTAGCGGGATATGTAGAGCTGAGCCCCTCTAAGATCCGCGCCGCACTGCTTACCAAACAGCAGAATTATCTATTCCCTGCATTTTCGCTCATAATGGATAAGGATAGCGCCGTAGGGGCTGAAATAGAAAAGCGTCTAAGCTCGGTAGAGAATAAATTTTTTACCCACGATCTGGGCGAGGATCAAAACGAAAATATCGAGCAAATCATAAAGGCTGCGGTGAGCGCTAGGATTTTCGGTCTTAGCGTTTTAGAAGTATATGCGGACGAGGACGCAAATATAAAATTTGACGTAGTAGATAGAATATATATTAATATCGTAGAAAACAAGCCTTATCTGCGGATAGGCTCACGCGATATTGAAGCCAAAGAGCCGTTTTTTATAGTAGTGAGGCAGGAAGATCCGGCATTATTAAAAATTTTATGGCTGGTGTTTGCCAAACATTTCGTGCTTAGCCATTATCTGAAATTCGTGGAATTCTTAGGCGTGCCGCCTCTTATCGGCAATAGCTCAAGCGGAGACGAAAACGTCATCACGCAAATGGCTGAAGCGCTTGAGGGCATCAAGAGCGGCAGTTACGCGGTGCTAGGTCCGAACGACATTATCAAAGTGCTTGAGGGTAGAGGAAGCCAAGCCGATTTTATGGAGTTTGTGCGCTATTGTGATGCCGAGATAGCCAAGGTAATCAACGGCTCGGTGCTTAGTTCCAACGCAAACACCGCACAAAGCGGCAGCTACGCAATGAGCAAAACCCACGAGCAAAACCGCGCCGAGATAGTCGCTGCAGACGTGAAATTCGCAAGCCGCTTAGTCGAGCGAATATATGCGCGCCTAGGCAAAAAGGCTAATTTAAATATTCAGATCGAAAAGGATGTAGATCTGCTCCAGCGCGCACAGATGCTTCAAATTTTGCACGATATGGGATACCGAATGAGCCCTGAAGATATGGCAAAGGAATTTGACCTGCCGCCAAGCGCAAAAGCTACGCCGAAAAATGCGGATGATAAGCCGGTCGCACAGACGGACGCAGAAAAGAATTCCGCGAATGCGGCAAAACAGGCTAAATATCTTACAGAGATAGAGAGGCAAACCGCGCAGCACGATTTTAGCAGCTCGGGCGGACAAATTCGCGCCTACGTAAACAGCGTGGTGGATAAAGCTCAAACCTACGAGCAGGCTTATGAGATACTTGCAAAAAATCCGCTAGGTTTTAAGCTTGATGCTCTGGAGGAGGAGCTATTTCGGGTCATAGCAAACGCTGAAATTTTAGGCGCGGACGATCATGAATATTAGCTTTTTTGCCCCGCCGCAGCAGGTCGTAAAATATATCAAAGATAAACGGCCGCAGCTTCATTTCGACTATGACGAGATTATGCATGAGGCTCATCATCGCGTCTTTACGGTTGCCAAGATCACGCGGCTCGATCTACTGAAAGACATTCAAGATAGCCTAGCCCTTGCCGCACAAAAGGGGCAAGGATTTGATGAATGGAAGCGCGGCATTAAAGATACCCTAGCGCGCAAAGGCTGGCTAGGGGACGTAGCGGTAACTGACCCCAAAACGGGCGAGCAAAAGCAAATTTACGTGGGCGATCGCAGGCTGCGAAATATCTATAACACCAATATGCGAGTAGCCTATGCCGCTGCGCGCTACCAAAGCCAGATGAACTCGGATCTGCCGTATTTTCGTTATGTCGCGGTGCTGGATGATCGCACCAGGGCAAGCCACCGCGCGCTGCATGGGCTGATACTGCCTAAAAACCATCCGTTTTGGGATAAGGGCTATCCGCCGAACGGCTGGAATTGCCGCTGCAAGGTGCAGGCGGTAGATGACGATGATCTGCGGCGAGAGGGCTGGAGCATAGCTAAGCAAATTCCGCCCACTAAAATCCATCCTGATTGGGCTTATAACGTCGGCAAGACGGACAATTTAGACAAAATTTTAACGGAGAAGTTAGCTAAGCTTAACAAAAGCCGCGCGGTTTCAAAAAGCGTTAAAAAGGCGGTTAAAGATGATTTAAAGGACTTTTCGCATAAGCGCGATCTTTACGTTTGGCAGGCCTCGCTACTTGAAGCCGTAAGCGAACTATTGATAAAGAAAAATATAAAGAGCCCCATAAATACCTTTCAAGTAGGAACCTTAAAACCGAATATAGTGAAATTTTATAACGAAACGATGCAAACCGAGCTAGCAGATATAGGTATAGTCTTAAATAAAGAGAAAATTTTGCACTTTTCGCCCGAACGCAAGAGCAAATACGATCAGGCACTTCGCATAGATGAAATTAAAGAGTTGGTTAAAATTTTAGATAAGACTAAAAGATATTTTTTTGATAAAAAGAGCAAAAAAGATATTTTGATTTTTTGGGATGACGAGCAAGATAAGAGCAAGATTAACAAAGCGGTCATAACGCTAGATTACACGATAAAGAAATTTGGAATATCTAATTTAATCGTTACTCTAGGTAAGATAGATAGGAAAGATTTGAGGACATACGATTTAGAGGAAATAAAATAAAGCCGCTTGCGGGAGTCGAACCCGCCATCCGCTAATAAATTAGCCAAGTTACCAACGTTACTTGCATAAGCGGCTTTATTAAGGCGATTATACCACCAAGGCGGAAAAATGTCAATAAAAATCACGGGGATGGAGGAGATAGAGGCAAAGCTTACGGCGCTGCAAAATAGCCTAAGCGGAGCGCAGATGAAAAGCAAGCTATCAAGTATCGGCGAAAAGGTAAGGCTACGAATAGAGCTAAGCTTCGAGCGAGAGCGCAGCCCATTCGGGCAGGCGTGGGCACCTCTTAGCGCAAATACCGCCATAGCATATATGAGAAAAAGCGGCACGCGAGGAGGCGCAAGGGCGCGTAATCGCGTGTTTTTAGCAAAATTTGGCGCCGGTGGCAGCAAAAAAATTTTGCGATTAAGCGGAAATTTAGCGGATCGATGGAATGTCGAGGCAAGCGAAACCAGCGTAACGATAAGCAATAATAGCTCAAATGAGGGCTTTCCTTACGGGCTAACGCATCAATTCGGCTCGCATAACGGCTGGGGTCGGGGCATCTATATCCCTGCTCGTCCGTTTCTGCCGATAGATAAAAGCGGAGCGCTGCTGCCCTCACTGCAAAACGATATAGAAAACTATTTAATCCGTGAAATAGAAAAGGCGATAAAGTAGTGCGTTTTACGAAATCGATAAAAAGCAATTTTTACTTATCGATCTGTCGTTGCTTAGCCCTACTCGTAAAATAAATTATTATACTAGGTAGTGCGGAGCCGAGTAGGAACGAAAATCCCGCTAAATCTTTATCATTCATTAGTAGATAAGTTCCTAACCCCATAGCTACAAGCGTGATAAGCGTAGCGCTCCCCCATCCTAAAAATTGCAAGATATCTATTTTGTTTTGATGTTTGTATTGATGGTTGAGATTGTCTTCCGCGAGCTTTAAAATTCTATCGGGTAAGCTTGGGTCAATTTCTGCATAAGCACGCATAAAATCAGGTGGCGGGATAGGGCTTGAAGTAATAAGGGTTTGGGTTTGTTTTACTTCAAGCTTGGCATTGCTGTTTGGCTCTTTTTTGCTTTTTATCTGGCTTGACATTTTCGCCTATTACCCGTTTCATTGCATTGCCTACATTTTCAAAACCACTTTGAATAGTTATAGGCTTTTTTTCACGGCTATCTAAAGAGCCGAAAAAGTCGTAAGCTTTTGATGCTCCGCTTAAAAATGCGATAACTTTCTCGCCCATTTTAGCCCCTTTCTAATTATGTTTTGAAAAATAATACACTAAAAATCTTTAATCTTTTCTTTCAGAGCCTCTTTTGCATATCTATTTAGCTCCTCATCGGTTTTTAAAATTTCTATCGTGCAGAAGCTAGTGCCGCATTTGGGGCATTTGCGCCAACGCTGCACCGTAGTGCTTTTGATTGTGGCTATGACGCAGGTTTTTTCGTAGGCACACTTCGGGCAGATCATACTTGCCCTTTGCTGGCACGAAATTGTGCGATCTTGCTTAGCCCGGTGATTAACTTGCTTGCGTTTGCCGCGCTTAATTTGGCTAACTGCTCTTTTTTGCCGAGTAAAATTTTACATTGCCGCATCGTAAAGCCCAAAAGCCCTCGCTCGTCCATACCAAGGTGGGCGGCAAGCGCGCTTATGCGAGCAAACTGCGACGGGCTTATCCTTTTAGCGGTGGGCTTTGCATCCTTTCTGCTTCGCTTTGTCGCGCTCGCACGATCCGCGCTTGCATTGTAGATCAAATTTCGTCCCAATATGTCGGGCTTGAAGTCTGTCCCGTCCTGTGCACGACCACATAAAATATCAAGTGCGCGCTCAAGCTCGCTTATGCTTAGCTCCTTGCAGCTATAAACGCCAAAGCGGAAGCCGAGCCAATCCTCCCACGCATCCGCCGCCTTTATTTGCTTATATAAGGGGGCGGTGTGAATGCGGGTTAGAAGCTGCTTGCGATAGATCTCTTGAGATTTGGTCATGATTTCGCTCCTGCGGTTTAAAGACGCTGCGATTGTAGCAAAAACGGGCGGAATTTTTAACAGGGGCGATCTCTCGCCCCGATTAGATTATTTTATGCCTTAGCGGGCTGTAGCCCCTCAGCTTTCGCTCGAGCCATATCGTCGCTTGCGCCGTCGCAGGATCTGCTTAAAAGATAGAGCGCTTCTTTTAGCCCGCTCGGGCTTTCGCAATTCTCGCATACTAAGCCAAGACCTTGCATTAAAACGCCTAGGCATAAAAGCATATCCCTTGCCCTATCCGCCGCATCGATATAGGCAATACTTACCTCCCTCATAGCGCACCTCTGAAAAGTCCGCTCGCGCTGCCTAAACTGCGAGATCTTATCGCGTTTCGTACCGCCGTATCACTGCGACCGAGCCTGCGGCATATCTGCGCCTGCGATAGCCCGCTTTCATACAGCCTTGCTACTTCATCTCTCTCCGCTTCGCTTAGCTTGGTGGACTTCTTAAGCAGCTGCCCGGCCCCTTCGGCATCGCGACGCAATAGGGCGTTTTCGCGCTCGAGCGCGGCGGTGTATTTGCGGCTAGCTTCGATCAGCTCACCCGCAAGAGCGGAGTTTTTAGCCTGAAGCTTATCTATCTTTTCGTTTAGGATGCCCATGTTATCGATAATAGCGTCTAAGTGAGAGTTGCCGCGCTTAATCATCGCCTCCATCTTATTAAAAGCGGCAATAAACTCTATTTTCCACTTATAAGCTCGCTCGCCCGTAAAACCCATAACGAGAAGTGAAAATCCGTCGCGGGTCATTTTATACATTGGACGAAATTCGCCTTTTTGGTCTTGATATTTAACGAGCGAAAAATTCCGTTCGTTAAAATCATCGGCTGGAAATTCGGATATTTTCGCTATAATATCGGCATGGCGTTTCTCAAAAACCGCTGCAACACTTAATGAAGTGGTGAATATCCCATTATCCATCACTTCAAACTCTACGCTTTGGTCATTAATGACTACTAAATTTTTCATCTTTTACTCCTTTGGTAAAATTTTAAACGATTGAAGTCTTTCGACAAACCTTAAACCATAAGTCGTTAAATGACTTTTATGGCGTAATTATATACTTAAAAAGACTTAATGTCAAGTGTTTAGGTTTTATAAAGCAGTTTTACTAGGTAGAATAGGACTTTAAAAGACTTTTAAGAGTTTAAAAAGTCTTTTAAATTTTGCTTAAAATCTTCGCAGGTTTTGAGTTTTGCTTCCAAATCCTGAATTTTGAAGTATTGAGAAATGGCAAAACTCATGGGTTCGCTTATATTCCCAACAGCTGCATTTTTTACAGCGCTCTCGGAATACCCTATTAGCTCCCCGAGCTGTTTATAAGTAAGCCCAAGCTGTTTGCAAGTAGTTTTGATTAGATTATCATTCTTCTCGCTCATTTTTGCCCTTATCTATCTTCTCAAATTTTTTGCCCACTTTTTTAAGCTCTTTAGATACCTCTTTGATATGTTCGGTTCTCGCGAGCATTTCCGGGCGCACGCCGTCGTTTTCGATCATTATGTTTCTAACCTTGCGTCCGACTTCGTAAGCGGTACCTTCCAAATTTTTTTGTCCGTAGATATTACTATTTTCGATCTTGGCTTTTGTTTCTTGAAGTCTGAAAAGGTTCGCCGCAAGTTCACGAGAGCCCATAAAGTCGAAAATTTTATCTTTTACGGTAAGCCCCTTGATACGCAAAAGGTCTTTAAGGCGCATATTATACATACCCATATACCCCGCATCCATAAAATAGGCGTAATTTTGCACGCCGTGAGTATTGGCTACCCCAGTTAAGGCTTTATTGGCGTCTTTGGTTTTTTCTCTAATATCTAATCGCTCTAATTGCTCAATCTCGATGTAACGATGTAAAGCTTCGGCTATGGTAGCAAAATACGCTTGGGCTTGCGCCACTCTAGGCTTTTTAATATCGGCATTCATAGACACCAAAAAGCAGGCGAAACGAGAGAGCTTATAGTCGGCATTACCGCCAATGGGGGTAAAATGCTCTAATATATTATAGCCTATGCTAGAACATACGGCGATAGCTTTATTTACGGCTTTGTTTAGCGACTTCGCGCTATCGTATTCGAGCATTTGCGCTAATTCGCTCGCCAACCAATACGTAGCGCCGTTTTTATGCGAAGAGAGTTCGAATTTATCGTTTTCTCTATTGGCTACGTCAAAAAGGGTTAATTGCGTTTTTTCCCGCATATACTCTTCCTTATATTTTATGTTTCTTTTTCAATATTTTACCAAAATTTCGCTTCATAAAACCTTAATCAAAAGCCCTTAGATAGGGCTTTTTGTTAAAGTTTGCAAGGCACGAATTTTTAGACATTTGCGCTTTGCAAATTTTCTATCTTAGTCTCTATGCGGAAGTTGTCTTTCACCGTGCGCTTTAGCCCAAGCTTAACGAGGCTTGCATCATCAAGCTCGCAGATCGCGTCTTTGTTTATAGTCTCTTCGTACGTGATGCAATCATCAAGCTTATAGCTCTTTAGCGCTTTGATGAGCTTTTCGACCTTTTCTTTGATGCGCGGCAAGCTTACGCTCTTGCTTAGTTTGTATCCGATCTTGCCGAAGGTGAAATCCTTGCTGCGCCTTTCTGCGAATTCTGCTTTATTACTCTCACAAAATGCGGTGATTTGAGCTTCGATATATTTTTTTTCGCTATCGAGCTTCTCGACCCGGGCTTTTTGTGCGTCCTTGATCTCGTTGCACTTTAGCGTTATCTCTCCGTTTATATCGGTCAAAGCCACCTCAAGCTCACATACTCGCTTTAGCGCGTTATCGACGTCTGCGAAGTTTTTGATCTCCATAGTTTTTCTCCTAAAATTTTAAATCTTTTGGCTAGGCCATAACTTAGCACGTAGCCGTATCGTAGGCAGATCGGAAGCGTGTTTTTACTCTTCTTTACGATCCGCACAGCCATTACTCAAAAAGGCTGAATTTCAGCTCATTTACGCCGAGCTGCCTTGCAAGCTCTCGCTCGTAAGCCATACCTTTGCTCTCCTTGCTGTACTCGCACGGAAAGAAATAGTAGTAGCTGCAAACGCTTAGAAGCTCCTCGCAGTTTTTCATTATGCGCTCGCGCTCTAGTTCGCTATACACTCCCAGCCATGCAAGCACCGGGCTTATGGGTTCGTAGCCGTTAGCTCTGACTACGGCGCAGGCCTGCTCGGCAAGCTTGCGGGCGTAGTAGCCGCGATCTCGCTCATGCTTGCATGGGATACTTGCATACGGCGAGCTTACGAAACAGAGTCTTGCCGTTCGTTTGTCCATCTTTTCTCCTTTCTTTTTAAATTTAACTTTATCGAGCCCTTAAAAAGGGCTCTGTAAAATCAATTTACGCTAGCTTTAAAAGCTTTCACCCCCTCGCAGCGCTCGCTGATCTTTGATACTATCTTGCTTAGCACCTCACGTCTTGAAACCTCCGCCGTATAGCACACTAGCTTTAGACCGAACCTCTCCTCATCGATACTTACGAAAAGCTCGCATTTAAATTCGCCTCTGATCTCCGTATCGGCCTCATAAACCGGTAGCGTAAAAGTGATCGTCTTTGGTATAGAGATGGTCTCTTTCGCTCCCGATTTGATCTCGACGTCTAGGCTAATTTTTGAGCTAGTGTTTTTCTGCACGCTGTCGAATTTCTTAACCGCTT
>CAJPSJ010000033.1 GCA_905373295.1 uncultured Campylobacter sp.
TTTTTTAGATATTCGTTGCAACCAAGCTCGTAGCATTGGCTCAAATCGTCGATGTCGCCAAGCGAGGTCATCATCATTACGGGAGTGCTAAGACCGAGGTTTCGCGCATATTTCAGCACCTCTTCGCCCGAAACCTCCGGCACCTTGATGTCTAAGATCAGCAAGTGGTATGCATTCGCGGCGATCTTATCGCAGGCTGCGTCGCCGCTTTCGCATTCGTCCACCTCGTAGCCAAGCTCCTGCAGATACTCGCTTACGCTGCTTCTATATTCAAAATCGTCTTCTAAAAGTAAAATTTTCAAACTCGCTCCCTAAATCGGGAGCGAGACTACGCTCCCGTGCAAATTTGCCCCGCATATACGATGTAGTAGCGAAGCAGAATTACGCCGCAAAGCACGACGAAAGAATTTAAAACTATAAACGCAGGCTTGTAGGCGTGGTTTTTCAGCGCCGTAAAGGCGATGATGATCGGAGCGATGAGCCCCGTGCCTAAAACGCCGATCCAGAAAATTTTGCCGTAAACCTCGTGCGTCAAAGCCTGCTGTGCCGCAAGCGCGCTAGTGCCGCCCTCAAAATACATCCCGACAAACAGAATGAACAAAAGCGGAATCTCGAAAAGTATCGCGCGCAGATCAAGCACCAAAAGGTATTTTATGCTATCTTTGTTTAACGAGCCTTTAAAAAACAAAAGTCCAACTAAAATGCTCGCCGCGATGCCGCTGGAAAAGCCCGACAGCAAAAATAAAATCGGTAGCACCGGAGTATTCCAAAGCGGAATTTTCATCACCGCGCTTAACAAAAAGCCCGTATATGCGCCCACACAAAGAGCAAGCACGAATAAAACTCGCTCAAAAATTTTAGAAGCTTTGGCAAATGAGCTTAGCAAATTTACGATAGGTCGCAGAAAGGCAAGTAGTTTAAATTTACAAATTTCCTCGCCGAATACGCATAGCGCAAATACAAAGCTAAGCGGCACGTAGATTAAAAGCGCCGCCACGCCGAGGCTCATTACGGAGCCGAAGTTAAATTTGATCAGCAAAAGATAGAAGGTAAGCGGCTTACCAAGATCAAAGATCAAAAGCAAAAGCCCCGCGCAGATCGTGATCGGCGCCGTGATCGCACCCGCTCTAATCATCGCATCCCAGATGGAATTTTGCTCGCTTTCGTGGCGGTTCCATTTGACTAAAAGCGCCACCATCGTCGCTCCCGCGCTAAGACCCGCCAAAAATAGATAGATCGCAATCGGCTAAGGCCAGTAAATTTCAGAGTATTGGCTCATATCGCCCCACATATTATTCATAGCGTCCTCCTTTTTTGTTTTTGATATTTGCTAGGCGCGGTTTGGTGTTTAGATACGCTTTCGGATATTCTACGCTCGTTTTGGCTAGCAGCTTATTTACCTCGGAGCCCGCGTCGTTTACGTCGCCGAAAACTAAAGCGTCGGTCGGACACACGCTTACGCAGGCGGGCTGCAAGCCTTTGTTTGTGCGGTTCGTGTAGCAAAAGGTGCATTTACCGATAGCGTGCGTGATAGGATCGACAAATCTAGCGTCGTAAGGACAGGCCAGGATGCAGTATTTGCAGCTGACGCAAAGCCTCTCGTCTATGAGCGTTACGCCGTCTTTGGTTTTAAAGCTCGCTCCCGTAGGGCAGACGTCCACGCAGGGGCTATCCTCGCACATAACGCAGCTGGCGCGCGAATAATCGAGCTTTAAATTTGGAAAAACGCCGCTTGTTTTGCCGTGCACTTGCAGCCTATAAACGCCGCTCGGCACGCCATTTTCGTTTCTGCACGCAACCGAACAGGCTTGGCAACCTATACATAAATTTTCGTCGTGAATCATTATGAGTTTTTTCATAACCGCCCCTTTCAAATTTTAACTATATCGACGCCGACGTTGGTTGCCATCGTGCTTACCACAGGACCCGCAGCGGGATCGAGAAGGACGCTTTGGTTGGTGCCTACGCCGTTCGTGCGCTTTAGCCCGGGGCTTACGTGCCCAAAGCCGTGGTATAAAAATAGACAATCGTCTCTGATGCCTTGCGTGACGAAAATTTTAGCCTTTTGCTCGCCGAATTTATTTTTGAGCTTTACGATATCGCCCGTCTTTAGCCCCTCCGCTTTTGCAGAAGCAGGGCTGATCCAAACCGGCGATTCGCTCATCATATCGTTTAAAATTTTGACATTTTGCGTATGTCCGTTGGTGTGAAGCGCGGTCTTGCCGGTCATCAGGCAGTATTTGTGTCCGCCGAATACGTCCATACCCTCGGTATTTAAGCAGCCGTATCCCGCAAAAAGCTCCTCCACTTTCGGCGCGAAAAGCTCGATCTTGCCGCTCGGGGTTTTAAATTTCATCTGCGAGCTCATCTCGCCGTTTTCGTCCACGAACTCCGCCGCGGCAGGATATTTATCGATAAATTTAGCCACGAGCTTTGGCTCTCGGTAGTATAGCTTCGGCACCTTGTAGCTTACGTAGCCGTTTTTGATTAAATTTGCGATCAGCTCGGCGTTACCTTTGGCTTGCTGCATGCGGTATTCGTCGATGTTGTTCCAAGTGTAGTCCTGATCGATCTTCATCACCCTTGCAAGCTCTCTAAAAATTTCATAGCCGCACTTCGTATCGCCCACCGGCTCAACGGCTTTGTTTCGCATCACAAATCCAGGCGCGGTGCCGCCTTTATTTTGAATAGACTCGTCGCGCTCCAAATACGTGGATTCGGGCAAGATCACGTCGGCTAGGCACGCGAAGTCGCTCATATACACGTCGATTGCGAGCACGAAGTCCAGCTTTTTGATCGCCTCTACGCTCTTATCCACGCCCGCAACGTTGATGAGGTGATTAAAGCGCGTGCTAACCCAGCCTTTTACGGGGTAAGGCTTTTCGCTTAAAATCGTAGGCGCGATCTGCATCAAAACGCCGTGTTTGCGCGGCACGAAGAAATTTTCGCTACCTTCTTCGCCGCAGCCGTCGATACGCGCGGTCTTTGGAATTTTAAATTCCTTATCCGGGTTTGAGATGGTAGGGAATAGATCCTCTTTGCAAAGCGCGTTGAAGGTTTTGGAGTCTTTAGAGAAGTAAATTCCGCCCTTTTTCTCGACGTTTCCCATAAGCGCGTTTGCGATCGCGATGGCGCGCGTGCGGATATATTCGGCCTTGGCAGTCGTGGTTTTATGACCCCAGTCGATTACGACGGCGGGAGCCGCGGCGTAAATTTCATTTGCGATGCGCTCTACCTTGTCCGCTTTGATGCCCGTGATGCCCTCCTGCCAAAGTGGCGTCGTATCCTTCACCGATTGCCTTAGCTCCTCTAGCCCCACGGCGTATTGTTCGATAAATTTTTGTCGTATTTGTTATCGCGCAGCCAGACGTGAATTAGTGCCATCAAAAACGCCGCGTCGGTTCCCGGTTTTATCGGCAGCCACTCGTCAGCTTTGGAAGCTACGACGCTAAAGCGCGGATCGAGAACCAAAAGCTTTACGTCCTCTCTGCTTGCGGCTTTTGCGAGCTTTTTGGTTTTTGAGATGTCGATTCCCTCAAAAAGGTTGTGACCGAAATTTACGATATATTTTGCGTCGCCGTAGTCTCTTTGCATATTAGCGCCGAAGGTGTGCGGCACGGCGATATTGTAGGTGATCGGACAACAGGACCAGTGCGAGTAGATATTCGGGCTGCCGTAGGCACAGGCGAAATTCATCATCTGAGTGTGGTGCTCGCCCGTTTTGGAGGTAAAAACCACGCTTTGCGGACCGTATTTTTGCGAAATCTCGTCCAGCCTCTGCGCGCAAATTTTAAGCGCCTCGTCCCAGCTCGCCTCTCTAAATTTGCCCTCGCCGCGCTCGCCTACGCGAATGAGCGGCTTAATGAGCCTTTGATCGTCGTAGAGCTGATTGATGCCCGCGCCTCCGCGAGCGCAGACCGAGGTTTTGTTTGAAAAGCGATGGTTGCCCTCGATGAGAGCGCCGCGACCGTTTTTGACGGTCACCTCGATAGGACAGCGCGAGGAGCACATCTCGCAGACGCTGGCGACTTTCTTTTCCGTCCCGCCGGTGACCGCGCTAGCGTTTAAATTTAGATTTAGCGTCGCTAGCGTGCCGATTGCGGCGGTGCTTTTTAAGAAATTTCGTCTATTCATAAAAACTCCTTACCTTTAAATTTCGGTAGGAATTCTAAGGCTTCATCGTAAAAATAAGGTTAATTTTGATAATGCAGCTTTTGGCTTAGACTTTATCTCAAAAGATAAAATGCGTCCTACGCCGTATTTTAAAGCCGTAAAATAGCGCCAGCAGTAGCAAAATGCTAATTGCGCCGCAGATCGCAAGGGCTACGCGAGCGCCTAGCAGCTCGGTAAAAAAGCCCGATATGAGCGCTCCAAATGGCGTACTACCTATTAAAAATAGCGCGTATAAGCTAAGCACGCGCCCACGGAATTCGTTGCTTACGTGCATTTGCACGGTGGAGTTGATGCTTGAGTTTGTGATTACGAAAAGAAATCCAGTTACGGCAAGCCCTACCGCAGCCCATGCGAAGGAATTCGCAGCCCCAGTAAGAGCTAAGCTCACCCCCATAGCTATCGCGCACGATCTGATTTTGCGGATGCCAAGTTTATCAAAGACTGCTACGAAAAGCGCGCCGCAAAAGGCCCCCACGCCTAGAGCCGACATTAAATATCCAAAGCTTCGCTCATCCGCGTCTAGGCTAAGCTTAACAAGCGCCGAGATCGTTACGTTGTAATTTGGCACCAGCGTCGCTACGATAAGCACTATTATCATTAGCTCGCTTAGAATTTTTTTGTGCGATATATACGAAATTCCAGCACCGATCGAGGCAAAAACGCCTCCGCTTCTGCTAGATAGCTTAGTAACGGATGGCGGAATTTTTATGAAAAACAGCGAAACGATGATGCCTAAAAAGCTAAGTGCATTGAATAAAAAGCAAAAGCCCACGCCCCACAGCGCCATCACGATCCCCGCAAGTGCGGGTCCTGCAATACGAGCGACGTTGAAGGACATAGAATTTAACGCTATGGCGTTGGCTAGATCGCGGGGCGAGTCGATGAGGTCTTTTACCATCGACTGACGGCTCGGGGCGTCCATGCTGGTAAAGATGCCGCTTGCAAAAGCACAAAATAAAATTTTGCCGAAAGAATATAGCTCGCAAAAGCTCATAACCGCGAAAATTGAGGCGGTCACCGCCATGCCTATTTGAGCGAGCAGAAGGATCTTTTTGCGATTAAACTTATCGAGCAGTACACCGGAAAACGGCGTGAAAAGTAGCGCGGGCAAGAACCTCGCCGCAGCTACGAGGCTGACCTTAAAAGCGTCTGCAGTGATGCTTAGCACTAGCCACGGCAGTGCGACGCTTTGCATCCAAGAACCGATCAGCGAGAGGTTCATCCCGATCCAATAAATTCTAAAATTTGAGTATTTAAGCGATAGGAAGGGATTTTTCAACGCGCCGCCTTTTGAAATTTTGATTTGAGATTATACATTAAATTTTAAAAATTCACTTAAAGATTTAACATTTATAAAAATTTAACGAAAATTTAATATTTCTGAAAAGAAAAATTTTATATACTCTGCAATAAATTTTTAAGCAAAGGATTAAAAATGCAAAGACCGACTCCGATTAATCAGGAAATCAAACTAGATGAGAAGCGCTATATCGTTTCCAAAACTGATCCGAAGGGCATTATCACGTTTGCAAATCCGTATTTTTGTATGATTTGTGGCTATAGTGAGCTTGAGCTTTTGGGGCAGCCGCATAACATCATACGACATCCGGATATGCCGCGCATAGCGTTTAAGCTTATGTGGGATACGATACAGCAGGGCAAGGATTTTACCGCCGTAGTTAAAAATTTAGCCAAAGATGGGCGCTTTTATTGGGTCATTACGGAATTTACTTCTAAAAAAGACCCTGTAACAGGGCAGATCACCGAATACACGGCATTTCGCAAGGCTCCGCCAAGATCTGCGATCGAAACTATAGAGCCAATTTATAGGGCGCTACTGGATGCTGAAAGAAACGGCGGTATGCAGGCTAGCCAAAAGGCGCTCGTGGACTTTTTAAAAAGCAAAGGCGAAACCTATGAGAGCTGGATCGCAAAGGTCTCAGGTAAATCAAATCCGCTCACCGCAATGTTTTTTAAGGCGATGAAAAAGCTTTTTAGCTAGTTTAGTTAAAATTTAATGCAAACTCCGCGCAATGCGATTGTTTGGCTTTGCGCGAGAAAAGGCAGATAAAGTACAAAACCGCCCGTTCATAAAATTTTGAAATTCTGCTGAATTTTAAAATTTAGCACCCAAGCTTTGAAATTTTACGTCCACATCAAACGCGCTACAGATCAAAGCCCCTCAAGCGTTATGTCGTAGAGCCTCTCTACCGTTTCGTCGTTTAAATTTAGTGTCTTTTTGCTTCGTAAAAATTCTAAAATTTCATCCTGCGCAAAGCCTACTCTTTGTGCGCAATGCTCGTGCGCAGGCAAAAAGCCGCGGCACAGCGCGATATTTTCTAAAATTTCTTCGTCGCATAAAAAACAATACGGCTCGTCGTGCAACCGCCCCTCAAATTCTAAAATTTTAACGTAGCTCTCAACGATTATGCGGCGCGGATTTTGTTTACCAAAGCGCATAGCAGCGCGGTTTAGTAGCTCGTAATAGAATTTATCCAGATGCTCGGCATCTTTTAGATGCGCGTGTAAAAGCCGCATAAATTGCTGCCAAAATAGCAGCTTCTCGCGGCTTGCGAGCCACGCGTATCCCAGATGCATCACACCGCTAAGGCGCGGCAGGAAGTTTTGATTTTGCGAGAGCTCGAAGTCGATTTTATAGCCCTGGATGATGTTTGAATGGCGCGCGCCGTAAAAGCGATACGCACGCACGAGCGCACTTTCGCTTAGCACGTCCACGATGCAGTCCTCGTCCCTAACTTTGGTCGTTTTTAATATAAATCCTTGCATTTTCCTATTTTAGCGAAATTCACATATAAATTTAAATAAAGAATTTTAGGTTATAATCAGAAGTTTCATTTCATAGAATTTAAAGGAAATCATATGAATTTTGGAGATCTATTTTCAAAAATACGTAGGACGCAACCTGCGCCGAGCGAAGCACCTACGCACTGGATAAAGTGCCCGGGATGCGGCGCACTGATGTATAGCAAAGAGGTCGAGCAAAATCATAGCGTTTGCCCCAAGTGCAACTATCACCTTCGTTTTGACGCGCAGGCTCGCATCGATCTGATCTGCGACGAAGGCTCTTTCGTGGAGTACGATCAAAATTTACAGCCCGTCGATCCACTAAAATTCGTCGATAAAAAATCCTACAAAAAGCGTATCTCCGAGAGCAAGGAAAAAACCGGCAGGTTCAGCGCAGTGATCGCGGGCGAGGGCGCCATAAGTCGCCAAAAAATTCAGCTCGTGGTGTTTGATTTTAACTTCATGGGCGGAAGCCTGGGCTCTGTAGAGGGCGAAAAGATCGTGCGTGCCGTAAAGCGCAGCCTCGATAAAAACGAGCCGCTAATCATCGTAAGTGCAAGCGGTGGTGCTAGGATGCAAGAAAGCACCTTTTCGCTAATGCAGATGAGCAAAACCTCTGCCGCGCTTAAAATTTTATCCGAGCATAAAATTCCATTCATCTCCGTTCTTACTGATCCTACGATGGGCGGCGTGAGCGCGTCCTTTGCGTGGTTGGGAGATATCATCATCGCAGAGCCCGGCGCTCTTATCGGCTTTGCCGGGCAGCGCGTCATCAAGCAAACCATCGGCGCGGATCTGCCGGAGGGCTTTCAAAGATCGGAATTTCTGCTCGAGCACGGATTAATTGATGCGATCGTGCCTAGAGCTGAGATGAGGCAGTATTTAAGCGATATAATAAATGTGCTTAGCAAAAACGCTGTGCAGATTGACGACACGAGTGACAAATCGCTGCACGAAGAGGGAAGCGAAGAGTAGTGCAGATAACGGTAAATTCCATCCAAAAGGGCGCGGACGAGTTCGCAGGCGCGATAAGCGATTATAAAAAAATGGCGGCTAAATTTGCCGCGGTGCGAGATGAGACGTTTTTTAATGCTAATATCGCTCGCGCTCAAGCAGCGTCCCGCGAGCTCGCACTTATGGCGTACGATGAAATTTATCTACCACGTCTTAGCGGCTATGTCGTGGCTTTGGATGAGCGCGGGCAGGAGCTAGATAGTGTGGAATTTGCGAGCATGCTAAAGGATAAAAGCGCCGTGTCGTTTTTCATCGGTGGCGCTTACGGGCTTAGTGAAAATTTTAAGGCAAAAGCCGATAAAATAATCAGTCTTAGCAGGCTTACGTTAGCGCACAAAATCGCTAAACTTTTGCTTTTTGAGCAAATTTTTCGCGCATTGTGCATTAACGCAAACCATCCATATCACAAATAAAGGGAAGTAATGAAGAAAAACGAGTTGAAATTTTACAAGAAAATTTTAGAAGAAAAAAGAGAGCAACTCATCGCCAATATTAATAGCTCTGTAAATGAAATTTCGGAATTGCGCGAAAATAAAGCTGCGGATGATTTTGACGTAGCGAGCATGAATACGGATTTAAGCATCGAATACTCGCTCAATGTTAATCAACAAAAGGCGTTTTTAGAGATTGAAAGCGCGCTTAAACGTATCGAAAACGGCACTTATGGGCTTTGCGAGAGCTGCGGCGAGCAGATAAGCTTAGAGCGTCTTAAGGTAAATCCAGAGGCGAGATTGTGCATTTCGTGCAAGGAACAGGCGGAAAAGCAAAATAGGAGTTAGCTATGAAAACCAAGCAATTCTTTTTATATTCGATCGTCTATATCGCAATCGTCGCGATTTTAGTTTTTACGCAGCAAAGCAGTAGCTATACACTGGGGCTTTTCGGTTTTACGCTTACGCTTCCTGTGGCGGTGTGGATCGTACTGCCGTTAATTTTATATATGATTTTGGCGATTTTTCATATCGTTTTTCATAGCTTTGCTTTTTACCGCACAAAAAGGGCGATCGCAAAGGATCTAAGCGCATACGATGCGATGAGTAAAGAGGTTTTGCTGGGTCTTGATACCAATAAAGACTTTAAAACCGAGTATTTTAAAGACCCGAGTGAGCTTACTAAAATTTTATCTCCGTGGTACGATAGCACCGGAATAGATGTCAAAAATGAGGATCTAAAAGAAGTCATAGGCGTTATCGAGAAGGTTAAAAACGGCGAAGTGGCGGATCTGCGAAAATATAAACTCCCTAAAGATAACGGACTATTTTTGCAAAACGAGCTCAATCGCCTCGACGCCGAGCCTGCGTATGCGTATGAAATTTTAAAAACCAAGGGCGTTTATAGCGAAAATATCACTAAAAAAGCCTATGCCGTAGCGCTTGCCAAAGGAAGCTACGATAAGATCAAGGCCTATAAAATTCCTCAAGACATAGCCGAGGTAAATATTTTAGTGGATCGCGCGGTGAATGACGCGAGCTTTGAGATCAGCAGCGAGGAACTTTTTGATCTCGTAAATAATGAAAAATTTAACGAGCAGGATTTTATTGGCTTTGCTAAAAAGCTAAAAAATCATCTCGCCCCCGAGCAATACAAGGCCTTTTTCGAGCGGCTCAAAAACGAGAATCAAGAAGCGACCGAGGCATATCTGTACGCGCTATATGAGCTTGGCATGATCGACGAGTTTAGAGAGCAGCTAAGCCTCGCCGACGGCGACGAGTTTGAGAAGTTTAAAATTCTGCTATTTTTGCGAGACAACGGCAAAAACGTCCCTGCGTCGCTGTTATTTTAGCTCGGTAATTTTATGAGTTCGTTTTATGCGGGTAAGAGAGGTTGATTTTTACGATCTTTGCGGCTATCAAACACAGCCTGCGCGATAAAATTTAAAGTGCGGGTAAAATTCTAACTCGCGCAAATTTGAAATTTCAAAATTTGTCGAAAGATCAATGCGCGCAAGCGGTAAAATTTAAAAGATTTGCTTGCGTAGTGTGCGCGTAAACGGATTTTGCATTTATGCTATGAAATTTATAATTTAAACATAAAGCGCAAGACTTGCTAGCTGAATAAAAGTGTTGAAATTTTAAAATCCGCGCGGCGTTTTGCAAGCTGCTTGCCAGGTTCGCCGTGCAAATAAAATTTGGTGGCGATCATTCTTGCTGCCGTTTTGCCGCCATGCAAATTAGCTAAGCTTAAAAATAAAATTCGCGCCTAAATGCGAATACGTAGCCTATGAAATTTAAAATTTTAAAGCTCGTGGCAAAACCTGCTGCAAGCGCTGCGGCGTTAAATTTAAAGGTTTAAATTCAGACGAAATCAAAATGAGAAATTTAAAATGACGGAAGATTTTTTTAAAAGGAACCCTCTATTTTTGGCGCCTTTGGCGGGCTTTTCGGATCCGCCGCTGAGGGGCGTAGTGAAAAAATTCGGCTGCGACGCGACCGTAAGCGAGATGATAAGCGCAAACGCCCTTGTTTTTGAGGGCGAAAAGACGCTAAAGATGCTCGAAAAAAACGCCGCGGAAACCCCTTTTTTCGTGCAGATCGCAGGCAGCGATGCGGAAATCATAAAAAAGGCGGTTTTGCTCATCAATAAATTTGACGGCATCGACGGCATCGATCTAAACTGCGGCTGTCCCGTCCCTAAAGTCGTGAAACAGGGCGCGGGCTCGGCGCTGCTACTTGATCTGCCCCGTCTATCGCGCCTGGTTGAGACGATCAAAAAATATTCGAACAAAAAATTTACGAGCGCGAAGGTGCGGCTGGGCTTCGGCGCCGTGGATATCGAAAATATCGCTCGCGCCGTACAGAGCGCAGGAGCCGATTTTATCGCGATTCACGGTCGCACCAGAGCTGGCGGATACAGCGCAGCGGTGGATTACGGCGCGATCGCAAGAGCTAAGCGCGTGCTGCAAATCCCCGTGATCGCAAACGGCGACATAAACTCCTCCAATGCGCCTGCAGTGCGAGACCTTAGCGTCGCAGATGCGCTGATGATCGGTCGCGCGGTAATCGGCAGGCCGTGGATCTTTCGCGAGATCAAAACGGGCGAACGCGCAAGCGACGCGCTAAAAAGGGAGGTCGTGCTCTATCATTTCTCCCAGATGTTAAGCCACTACGGCGTGCGCGGCGTAGCGATATTTCGCAAGCATCTGCACGAATACTCTAAGGGGCGCGAAAACGCCGCAAGCTTTCGCGAGCAGATCAACCACGTCGCCGCTGAGAGCGAAATGACTCGGCTAATCGAGGAATTTTTCGCCTAAATTTAGAATTTTAGGAGCTTTGATGATTATTTTAAAAATTATAGCCTGCGCATTTTCGATGAGTTTTTGCTTGATGAATATTTCGAGCTTGGGCGATTTTGTGGTATGGCGGATTTTTGACACGTCTAGCGTCTGGGATGACGATCCCATAGAATGGCTACAGCAGAAGTGCGTATATTTCATATTTTTGTGGATATCTTTTTGCGGGGTTTGCGCGGTGCTTGCCAAAAAGCTAAAGGATTTTGATAGGCTTGTGAATTTTTTCGTCAATCTGTTTTTGCCGATCGTGGCGATTTGGATACTATCGCCATATTTAGGGATAATAATTGCGGCTGTTTGCATTTCGGATACAAACCTTGTTGACTTCTATTCCGCATTGCTTAGCGCATTAATATTTATCGTTCTTTTTATGATCGTCGTAGCCGAGGTCCTAAAGCAGATTTATCCGTCCAAGTCCTAGCGCGCGAAATTTTAAAATTTAGTGCAGAGCTTTTATCTACCGCTTATATCATAGCCCGCGCATTAAAAGACGATGGCGTTAAAATTTAAGGAGAAATTATGCAAAATATCTACATTATCGGCGACGTGCACGGCTGCTACAGATCGCTTTTGGCTCTGATAGAGCAGCTGCCGCGTAAATTTGATAGTAAAATTTGCTTCGTGGGCGATCTGATCGACCGAGGCCCTGCCAGCGCGGATGTGGTTGAGTTTGTGCGCGCGGGAGGATACGACGCGGTGATGGGCAATCACGAAAAGCGCTTTGTAAGCAATGCAAAAACTGCCCTAAGGTGCGCAAAGACGGGCAAATTTACGAGCTCAAACGATCCTTATGCGTTTTTCAGCCTGGACGAAAGCTGGCTGTTTAACAACGGCGGCTCGCTGGGGCTATGTCTAAAAAGCACCAAAATCATTAGCGCCGTCTAT
>CAJPSJ010000034.1 GCA_905373295.1 uncultured Campylobacter sp.
GGCTAAGGTTGAGACGCCTAAGGCTGAGATTGAAATTCCTGATATAGATATCGGTCTGGGCATCCTTTGTGCTTGAAGGCTCTACTTTTGGCTTTTCTGCGCGTGGAATTACTATTTCAGGAATATCAACATTAATCTTTGGCGATTCAGGCTCTATCTTTTCAATCTTAATATCACTCATAGGCTCGATATCTATAGGCTTAATGACCGGTTCTTCTGCTTTAGGAGCTTCTTTTTTGAGCTCTTGAGCAATACTAGGCTTACTAACAGTTTCCTCTTTATGCGTAGAATGAACTTCTGTATCATGCGTACGCCTTCTGCTTTGCAAGATAGCGCGTAGCTCGTCTGCCGACGAAGTAGTAGCATGTCGTAATTCATCGAGCTTATTGATGATAGGTCTTTCTTTTACTACCGGTTCTTCCATAATCATTTCATCAGAGACAATAGGCTTTTCTACCTCGGCATCCAGCTTAATCTCATGCGTCTGTGGAGCAAAATCCGATCTGCTTAGAGCAATTCCGGATTTTGAAATTTTATCTAGCGTCTTAACGAATTTAGTTAAGTTAAAAGGCTCTGTGAGGGTAAAAATTTTAGAATTTGAAATACTAATACTTTGAAGCTCTTTTGGCTTAAGAGTTAAGATCGTAGGCATACTCAATATATCGCTAACCTCGCCGTAATTCTTAAATCTAGTGATAAGGGCGTCATATTTGTTATTATTTTGCGCTGAGCGGAACTGCGCGTTCGTATTAAATATCGAAATTTTACCGCCTAGCTTGCTGATATAGTTTTTAATGATATCATTATACATCGTATCGGCGCTATCAGCTAAAAGCGCAAAATTTAGCCCTTTGATACTTTCAAATACTGCGTCCGCATCAGTCTTTTGAGTCTCTTTAAAAGCAAGGGTAAAGTAAAATCTAGTACCCTTTCCTACGGTAGATTTGACCTGAAGCTTGCCGCCCATCATCGCTACGTATTTAGACGAAATCGTAAGTCCAAGACCTGTTCCGCCGTATTTGCGTGTGATCGTAGAGTCGGCCTGAGAGAAGGCGTTAAATACATTTGCGAGCTTATCTTCAGAAATTCCAATGCCGGTATCTTCTACGCTAAACGTTACGATCGCCTCTCCTGGAGCTTTGCTAGGCTCCCTTAAAATTTCAACTACGATAGTGCCATGCTCAGGCGTAAATTTGACAGCATTTGACATGAGGTTGATAAGAACCTCTTTGATCTTCGTAATATCGCCGTATAGGTGGTGTACGAGCGTAGGATCGATGTAAAGCAAGATGTCGATATTCTTTTCGGCAGCCTTGGCAACGTAAATTTCAACCGCGCTTTCGAAATCTTGGATAGGATTAAATAATATATCCTCAAGCTCGACCTTATTGCTCTCGATCTTAGAGACATCCAAAATGTTATTAATGATCGTTAGAAGGTTTTCGGACGATTTTTCGATGGTATCAACGTAATCGCGCTTCTCCTCATCCAAATCGGTATTTTTAAGAAGCTCCGTAAAGCCGATGATGCCGTTAAGCGGCGTCCTGATCTCATGCGACATATTAGCTAAAAAGATCGATTTTGCCTTGTTGGCATCCTCCGCAGCACCCTTTTGATACGCAATCAGATCGAGCGCATCCTCGATAAGCGAATACGCCTTATTAACACCCTCACTAGTCCTAACATCGATATGCTCGTGCTGATTCGTCAAATCGCCGATTCGGCTAAGCACGTTGCCGAGGTCGGTAACGTTCTGTCTTAAACGTCTTGTGATACCCAAGGCAAAAACGACCAAAATAGCCGCTAAAACCCATATGCCAAGAGCGATAAATAGGTTTCTTAGTCTTTGCGCTAGATAAGTATCGGCATGCGCCGCAAGCTCAGCATTGATCTTTTCAGAAATTTCGCTTAGCTTTTTATATTTAAGTGTAGTAGAGGCAAACCACTCTTGAAAAGGTACGCTATAGTGTCCCTCGTCCGCTTCTTGCTGCAATGTGGCCGAAATTTTAGCAGTCTCTCTTAATGCGTTTTGAAATTCCTCTCCGTCTAGAATTTTTAAAATCGCGGCTCTAGCATCAGATTCCGGCAAGAAGTAGTAATTAGGAAGCGAACTAGATAGGTTGAAGCTAGCCCAAGTCCTTAGCTGCGCTTGATTCATCGCTTTGCTGCCGATGATGTATTCGATAATATAGTCACGCTCCGATGCGGTGGCATCCATCGCCTCATAAGTATTAAGCAACGAAACCGTCCAAACGGTAATATTTGAGCTTACAAGACCCTCTCTTAGCACTCGTTGGATTGTTTTTACATCATCATCGAATTTTTGAAAATATGAGCTGAAAAGCTCACCGAAGCTTTTGCTTTGAGCATCGACATCCCTTCTTACCTGCGGAAGTTTGTCTAATAAACCGTCTATATCGGTCTCGGCAGCCAAAAGCTCGTCGTTACCGGTGCCGTAAGCGAAAATATCAAAAATAGTCTTTTTTACGACATTTTCGCTGATATTTTTGCTTTCTTTGTACTTTGCAAGCGCATCATCGGTTTTTTTGCGTTGACCCGATAGAAGGGTTCCCATACCGGGGTTTCCCTCGCTACCCAAAAACGCCGAAGTGATACCGCGCTCTTTATCTACCTGCTCTACTAACGCCGCGAGATTACTATTTTTAGCAATTTGCTGCTGCAAAATTCCCACTCTGGCGTAATCCTGCAAAGAGATAAACAAGAAATATGATGCAAACGCGAAAATCAAAAGTAACGGGATACCGCTAACAAGTCTCAAAGCACTTGTAGTATTTAAATTCATACAAAATCCTTCAAAGCGCAGCTTACGCGACGTTAAATTTTATTCAACCGGAGAAACGAAGTCGCTTCCGTCACGCTAGGCGGAGACGATTTAGCCGTCCTGCAAAGTTAATGGGTGATTTTACTAAACAAATCTTTAAATATAGCTTTTTGCGTTAGGTTTTCGTTAATGATTGTTTAAAATTTTTTCGGCGGTTTGGATATTCGTAAGCGATCTGATCTCCTCGAAGCTCGCCGCATAAATGCTCTCAAAATCGCCGTAAAAGTCCAAAAGCTTCTTCAGGCTTCCCTTGCTAACGCCCAAGCCTAGCAGTTTTGAGCTTTGCAGATCGAGTTTGCGTTTGCTCTTTTGGTGGAACGAGATCGCAAAGCGGTGCGCCTCATCGCGTAGGCGCTGAAAAAACTGAAGTTTTTTATCGTCCGTAGGCAGCGAAAAAATTCCGCTTTTCGTGCAAATTTTATCTTTCGCAGCTCCCTTTGCGCGGTGGGCTTTAGCGTCGATCTTCTCTTTAGAGATGGCAATTATATCGACGTTTGCTCCGACGCTGCAGATTATTTCCTCCGCTAAGCTTAACAGAGCCGTTCCGCCGTCAATGAGCCACAGATCGGGCGCGGCGAGCTCGTCAAATTTCAGCGCGCGGCTGGTTAAATACTCGCGCATCTGATCGTAGTCATTATTTGAGCCAAGGTGCTTGTGGCGGTAGTTTTGCTTGTTAAACTCGCCGTCTTGAAAGCTTATCATAGCTCCCACGGGCGCGGCGCCGAACATATGCGAATTGTCGAAAACTTCGATATTTACGGGCAAATTCGTAAGATCAAAATAATCCTTCAGCTCCTGCAAAAATGCGTAATCGTGGGTTTTTAGATGCTTTTTGATATTGATCTCGCAGTTTTGATATGCAATTTCGCAAATTTTACGCTTCTCGCCGATTTTCGGCGCGTAAATTTTAAACGCTCTTTCGTGCCGCTTGGATAAAATTTCGCATACCAGATCCGCATCGTCAAACTCGTCGTAAACGTAAATTTTAGCGCACGCCACGGGAGCCGCGGCCGGGAAGGCGCTTAAGATCATCTGTTTGTAGGCGTTTGCGATATCATCGGCGCTTGGGGCTTTGCAGTTGATTATATGCGAGTTTGAGGCTGAAATTTTACCCTCTCGTATGCTAAAATGCACGGCGCAGACGAGACCGTCGCGCGCAGCAATCGCAAAGACCTCGAAATCATCGAGCTTTGCGAGATCGACCTCGACCTTTACGTTCATCTGTTTTAAAATTTCAATCTTATCGCGGATCTGCGCGGCTTCCTCGAAATTTTCGCTCTGTGCGAGCCGCGCCATCCGCTCCCCAAGCTGCGGCACCATCTTTTGCGGATTTTTTAGGGCGGCAAGCGCGCTTTGTACGATACGAGCGTAATCTTGCTTTGAAATTTTACCCTCGCACGGAGCGGCGCAACGCCCGATCTGGTAGAACAAACAGGCCTTTTTGCCCTTGACGCAATTTTTCTTCTGCACGAGCGAAAACTGCATGTAAAGCGTCTGTAAAATTTCCTTCGCGCCGTGAAAATAGGGGCCGAAGTATCTGATGTTTCTACCCTTTATGATCTTTCGCGTGATCTCAAAGCGCGGGAAATCGTCGTCTAAATTTACATATATATAAGGATAGGTCTTATCGTCGCGAAGCAGGATGTTGTATTTGGGCTTAAGCTGCTTGATGAAGGAATTTTCCAGTATCAGCGCGTCACTCTCGCTAGGCGTGACGATGTATTCTAAATGCGCCGCCTCGCTTATCATCTTGGCGATGCGCGCGCTTAGGCGAGGGCTCGGCGCGAGAGCGGGCGTGAAAGAAAAGTAGCTTTTGACGCGATTTTTTAAAATTTTTGCCTTGCCGACGTATAGCAGCTTGCCCGCGGCGTCGAAGTATTGATACACGCCGGGTCTGGCAGGCAGACTCTTAATCTCCTCTATTAGCAAGGATCAGCCCTCTTATCTCTTCAAAGGCGCGGTAAATTTGCGGATCTTGGATTTTGTTTTCAAACTCCCCTTTTGCGCGCTCTGAAGATAAAATTTTACTGCTTCGGCGCATACTCATTTTAAAGGCTTGCGCGCGTCTTTTATTCATCAGCCTACTTGCTACGAAAAATTTTATCTCACGAACGCCGCAAAGCTCCGCCGTCTCTCTAGCGGCTACGAAGCGCTTTAATACGTCTTTTATTAAATTTATATTACTATCGCGTTTTAGTTCGCAAAGCCCCGCCGGGTGTTTCGCGGCTATCATCAAAATGCCATCTTTGACGTAGACAAAAGCGATCAGCCTTTGCCAACTAAGCGGCAAAATCGCCAAGAATTCGCCTCTTTCTCGCATCTTGGCATATAAAGGATCTTTTCTGATATGAGCGATTATTTCTCTTGCATTTTCCATAGACGGATTTTAGCATTTTTTATCTTAGTTTTGCTTAGCGGCTGCGGATACAAAGCGCCGCCGTTTTATTCGGAAGGTGAGCAGAGCCCTAGCGCTACCGCCCAAAATGCGGACGCTAATAACACGAGCGCTGGTAGAGGAAGCGTTAGAATTTTACGCGATAAATAGCCTACTTTTAGCTTTGCTTTGTTATACTTTTAAAAATTTTTACAAAGGAATTTTATGCAAACGGCAGACATTTTAGTGCTGGACTTCGGCTCCCAATACACCCAGCTGATCGCTAGGCGCTTGCGCGAACAAGGCGTTTACACCGAGCTGATCGCATACGACGCACCGATCGATAAGATAAAAGCGAAAAACCCCAAAGGTCTTATTTTAAGCGGCGGACCCGCTAGCGTTTACGCCAAGGATGCGTATTTTTGCGATGATAGAATTTTTGAGCTTGGAATTCCAATTTTAGGTATCTGCTACGGCATGCAGCTCATCGCGCATAAATTTGGCGCTAGCGTCGTGCCTGCGGGTAAAAAAGAGTATGGCAAAGCCTCTTTGAAACTGCTTCGCGCTAGCAGGCTATTTGGCGGCGTAGGGGATAACTCTACTGTCTGGATGAGCCATTCGGACAAGGTCGAGAGCCTGCCGGAGGGCTTTGAGGTGATGGCAAGCTCGGATGAGAGCGAGTGGTGCGTATTTGGTGACGAAATCCGTAAAATTTACGCGCTGCAATTTCACCCGGAGGTCTGCCACAGCGAGTTCGGCGATAGAATTTTAAAAAATTTTGCCAAAGAGATTTGCGGAATAACCAGCACTTGGAATATGGGCAGCTTTGCCAAAGAGCAGATGATCAAAATAAAAGAGCGCGTAGGCAGCGCCAAAGTGCTTTGCGCGGTAAGCGGCGGCGTGGATAGCTCGGTCGTAGCGGCGCTTTTGGCGCATGCGGTGCCGCAGAGCCTGATAGCGGTTTTCGTCGATAACGGTCTGCTTCGCACTGGCGAGCGCAAGGCGGTAGAGGAGATGTTTAGGCTCAAACTCGGCGTGAGCTTAGACGTAGTCGATGCTAGCGAGCTATTTTTAAGCAGGCTAAAAGGGGTGGTCGATCCCGAGCAAAAACGCAAAATCATCGGCGCGACCTTCATCGAGGTTTTCAGCAAAGAAGCGGCAAAATACAAAAACGTAAAATTTCTAGCCCAGGGTACGCTCTATACCGACATCATCGAAAGCTCGGTCGCAGGCTCAAGCAAGACGATCAAGAGCCATCACAACGTAGGCGGCCTGCCTAAGGATATGAAATTTGAACTGATCGAGCCTCTGCGCGAAATTTTTAAAGACGAGGTACGCCAACTAGGGCTTGAACTTGGCCTTTCGCGAGAGCTCGTGTTCCGTCATCCATTCCCAGGTCCTGGTCTTGCGATCCGCATAATGGGCGAGGTAAATACGCCGAGCCTCGAGCTGCTGCGCAAAGCCGACGTGATCCTACGCGACGAGCTAAAATCAAGCGGCTGGTACAACAAAACATGGCAGGCGTTTTGCGTGCTGCTAAACGTGCACTCCGTCGGCGTTATGGGAGATAACCGCACCTACGAAAACGCCGTGTGCATACGCGTAGTGGACGCTAGCGACGGTATGACGGCTAGCTTCTCGCGCTTGCCGTACGATCTGCTAGAAAACGTCTCACGCCGCATCATAAACGAAGTAGACGGCATCAACCGCGTAGTTTACGACATCTCTAGCAAACCGCCTGCGACGATAGAGTGGGAGTGAGAAGGTAAAATAATACAAGATGGAACATATCAAAATATCTTTGTTATATAAATAGATTTAAAGGAGCTTATTTTGTTTTATTTTTCAGAAAGTGAACAAATTTATGATTCAAGAACAGGTAAATATTTTGGTGAAGTTTTAAATACCTATTCAAATGGAAATTATCGCTCATCTATAGTTATGTTATATTCGGTAGTGATATGTGATTTAATTTATAAACTTCAAGAGTTATATGATATATATAATGATAAAAAAGCAAGAGAAATATTGGATACTATTGAGAATAGCAAAAATAATGGCAAGACAATTTCTGAGTGGGAGAATACTTTATTGGAGAGGATTATCAAGGAGACAAAATTAATTGATAAATCTACAGAAGAAACTTTGAGACATTTGAAAAATTTGAGAAATTTATCATCGCATCCAGCATTAAATGATAAGTACTTTTTGTATGAGCCTGATAAAGATACAACAATAAGTCTCATAAGAAATATTTTCTTGAATATATTTATAAAACCTCCTATATTTATCAATAATATTATCGAGATGTTGAGTGAAGATATGAAAAACAACAAGGATATATACAAATTTGCTCCAGATGAGTTAGAGCCATTTTTAAAGAGAAAATATTTTGAAAAGATGCACATTTCTATGGTGCAAAGTGTTTTAAAAGCTTATTGGAAATTTTGTTTTAAATTGAATAATGATGATTGTAAAGAAAATTTATCAATCAATTTAAAAGTATTCAACTTTTTATTGAAAAATTATTTTTATGATCTTAAAAACTTTATAACTAAAGATAAAGTTTTTAAAGATATTGAAAAAGATAGAGCTTTTGCTCTTTGTAAGATTCTTTGCAAGCACCAAAATCTTTATGCTTTGATAGGCGAAGATGTGAAGATAAAAATTGATAAGGAAATTAATGACAATGATAATGCATTTTTTATTTCATGGTTTAAGTCAAATAAGAGAAAACATTTAGAAGAAATAGCAGCTTATAAAAGATATAGTAATGTAACAAACGGTGTTATTAAACTTGCATTTGAAGAATATGCAAACGAAGGTCTCAAAAAAGAGTTTCTAGATATCCTAATCAATATATTTTTAGAAAGCAGTAGTTTTGACTCTGCAGATAAGAATTTTGATATATGTATATCGCCATATCTGGAAAAATTTGATTCTACACAGTTTAAGAATATCTTAAATGGCTCAAATAAGAATAGCCAAATTTATGATAGAAGAAAGTCTTATGGGGATAATAATAAATTAATTTCAGCATCTTTAACTTTTAAAAAACTAGATGTTAACTATGATTTTAAGCAATACAATAATCTAAAATACGATAAGGGTATTTTAGATAAGGGTATTTTAATTGAGTAAATAATAAATTGGCAAATATTTAAAATTTGCCCATCCTCCAAAGCGGATATGAGCTTGATAAGTCTAAATCTATAGCTACTCTTGCTCGAGGTATCGCGGTGCAGTCTGCCCCCCTCAGACATCGTCGTAAAGGGGCAAGACTGGAACATTAGCTTTGAGCGAAGTATCATCAAATTTAGCAATATTTATGGATAATTTTAAATTTACAACATAGTAGTATGAGGTAAAATATGTCTATAATTAAATTTAATTTTTACTAAGTCAAATTTGCGCAGCTTTGGCGCAAAAAGATAACCTCTATCAACAAAACCTAAAACTATTTTAGCTACAATGCCTTGCAAATTTTATGAAAGGGCGAACAATGAGTAAAATTTACAATCTAAACGCCGACACGAAAGTGATCGCAAAAAGCGTCGTTAGCAAGAGAATTTTTGACTGCGAGAACGCTCACGTCGACGTGTTTGCCTTTAACGATGCCAAGTGCAAGATCTGATTAGCGCGAGACAAAAGTATCGGTAAGAGACGCCAGATAAATACGGCGCAATTGCTTTAAATTTAAAAATATGCTGCCTAAAAAATCTGCGTGGTATAGAAATTAACCACCTATTAGTACATAGCCATAAATTAATTAAAGAGAATAAATCACTTAAGCGATCGAAATTTATGCGGATAAATTTGTCTGAAAAGCATAGCTTCAAGTGTTGATTTATCAGTACCGAGCACCACGCAAATAGCGTAAATTTAAAAGTAATAAATTGCGCTGCGTTCTTTGCGCGCAAACAAAAAGAACGACGGATAAATTTGAACAGAATGATACATAGTCGCATGCGGTGAGATAATCTTATTTTATTCTCGGCTGTCTACGATGCGCGTATCAGCAAGGCGGTATGTTCTATACCGGCAAGGTCGCAGCAAGTTCAATCTGCCGCGCCGTCTGCGTTTTCGATTATTCGCAAAATTTCGCTTATCTTTTGCGGATCTTTGATGCCTCGCGCATCCTCCACGCAGCTGTTTAGATCGATAGCGTAGGGGCACAGCGCGAGCGCTTCAAGTATATTTTGCGCGCCGATGCCACCTGCAAGAATAAAAGAGATCGCGCCGCCTTTGGAAGCGGTGCTACACTTATCCGCGCTATCATCCTTTGCGGCACCTAACTTGCCTACTTCGCCGCCGTCATTCGCAATATTTGGCGCGCCCGCCTCATAGTCATTTGCGCCGCAATGATCGGAGCCCTCCTTCGCGGGCTCTATATTGTTTGACTGAGTAGCAGTACACGCACTGGCTCCGCACTCCTCGCCGCCCTTTGCATCGCAGCTATAATTTTCTATTGCAGACTTTGCCTCGCTTGATCGGGCGACATCACGTACAATTCTGCTGGCCTCGTCGTCATTAGCGGCACGGTGATTGTCGCTTCCTATAGGCTTTGTACCGCTGTTTTCAGTACACTCTGCGTAAAATTTTTCCTCGCCGAGATTCTCACAGATTGCATTGCGCTCAAAATCGTCTCTTGCGTCGTCTGTGCTTTGCATTGTGTTGCCCGCGCAGTATTTTTCATCGCGCGCCGCACAGTATCGTCCTTTGCGGCTGGGTCCAGCGCGTCGCAGCAGATCCCAGTCGAAGCTCACGCCGTTGCCGCCCAAACTCGCCCCTTTGGCGTCGAATAATATCCGGTCGCAGCTCAAGCCCTCAAGCGGCGGCATTTCGGCGCCGATGCTTAGCACCTGCCACGCCTCGATACTTGCCGCGTTGAGGCGTGCTTTGAAATCCGCGCTTATACGTCCGTAAATTTGAGCGCAGTCTAGCTCGCAAGCCTCGCAAATTTTTAAAATTTGCTCTTCGCCTAGAGCTTCCGCACCAAAAATTTCAGAATTCAGATCCTCCATCGAGGCGGGCGCGGCGCGGTTTGCGTTTAAATTTACGCTCAAATCGTCGCGCTGCTTTTCGCAAGATTTCGCGGCTTCGTAAAATTCTACGCCGCCGCTCTTGCTCGCGTAAATTTTATCTTTGCAAATTTTATCGCCGCGAGTTTTGCCGCTAAAATTTTTGCAGGCGGCGACGCTGTGTTTTTCAGAGCTCAAAGCAAAAACTCCGACGCACTTTGCGCCGTTTTCATGCGCGATGCGTGCAATCTCGCGCGCTGTCTCTATGCTGACGCGGCGCTTGGAGCTTGATACGAATATCGCGCCTAAAAATTCCACGCGCACGCCCGAGTCGTCGCCCTGGCTTCGCGAACCGCTGCCAAAATTTTTATCACAATCACAATTCTGCTCGCACGTAAAATTTGCGTGATTTTGCGCGCGGCATGCGGAATTCTCGCCGCCCTGATTAAAATTTTGCGAGAAATCCTTACTGCCGGAATTTCGCGTAGCATTCTCGGCATCCGAATTAAAATTCCGCCTAGGATTTTCGCCGCAAAAATTGGACTTTTTTATCGAACTCTCGCCGTCTGATTGCAGTAAATTTTTAGCGCCGTCCGCGCTCTCTAAATTTGCGTATAAAGCTGAACTGCACGCCAACACGGCGCGGGCTTCGGCGGCGCTTTTGATGCCGCAAATTTTGATCTTACTTTTGTACGACATATAAAAATTCCGTCACGTAAAGCTCGCGCGCGTTTAAATTTCTGCTCGCGCGGTAGGTTGGATAGCGGATCTCTATCGTGCGCACGGAGCCGATGTGCGCGAGGTTTTTTAAAAATTCCGCCTTTGAGATGAAGCCCTCTGAATTAAAAGAGATTATTAAAAATTTCGCCGGAAATTCCGCCAGCAGCGCAAAAAATTCCTCAGCAGCGCTCGATTTTTTGTTATAAGCCGAGCGGTTCCAGCCTGCGGGGATTCCCGAGACCCTGCTAAGTCCCGCAGCATTTGGGCGCTTGCCCTCATTTATAAAATCCGTGATCAAATTTAGCATGAAATAGTTCGAGCCGTATGGGTGCTGATTGTAGGGTGGATCAAAATACGCGACGTCAAGCTGCGAAAAGCGCTCGCGCGCACTCTGTGCAAAGCGCGAGGCGTCCTCTTGAAAGACCGCGCTTTTGCAGGCGAAATTTGAAAGCACGGGTAGGCGCAGAGAAATCTCGCCCATTATGCGAGCTAGCGCGTTTTCGCCGCTGCCGCCGAACTTACCCACGCCCGCTTTGTCCTTGTAAAAGCCTTTAAAAACGCCGCCCGTGTTTGAGTGGATGCTCGCCTCGCTAAGCAGCGGCGCAGTGAAGAAATCGCGAAATTTTTGCGGGATTTTGCTAATCTGCTCGCAAAGCCCGCCCAAAATCAGGGCGTTTCGGCGCGTGTAAAAAGCGCGCTCGCCCGCTTTAATATCCCGGTCGTCCTTCGGCGCGTACAGCTCGCTAAAAAAGCTCTCAATCGGCGTAAAATTTCTTAAAATTTCAGCGTGTAGCTCGGTTAAATCCCGCCACAGCTCGTCGCTGAAATTTGAAAGATAGCAGGAGTTTATTGCGCGCGAGTAGCCCTCCAGATCGTTTGCGATCACGAGGTTTGAGTGCGCTTT
>CAJPSJ010000035.1 GCA_905373295.1 uncultured Campylobacter sp.
CTTTCAAATTTTAAAATTTTGCGGTCGCTTAAAATTTTTAGAGGCGGCGATCGAGCAGGCGGCGCGCTTTGTTTTCTACGCGCTGTGGCAGGCGCCCTGTGCAAGGATTGCTATCGGCAAAGATATAGCGTCACCGCTAAGTGCGAGCGGCGCAGGCACGGAGAGGTATCTACCTAGGGAGGGTAGAAATTTCACGGCGTCGTTTGAAGTGAAATTTTAAATCTGCGGGCTTGTGATAGAATTTAAGTCGTAATAATGAAGCATAATTTAATATCGCCACGAGCTCACCGCTGAAATTTTAAGATTACGTCGCGCAGTGACGAGATTTTGCTCGGTGTAATCCGTACGAAATTTTAAGCCGTAAAGATAAGGCGGAATTTCTCATACGTGATTTTTTTGAGACGAAATTGTAAGTAATGAGTTTGAGGCGGAATTCTAAGGCGTGAGTTAGATTATAAACTTGCACCGTCGGTAGAGGATACCGCGCCTTTTTTGCTCTGAGAACTCCTACCGCACGGCAAAGAATTTTGCGCTTTTAGCATTGCAGCTACGAACCTCGGCTATGCAGCGAGTAAAACTGTGCTGCGGTTATACGACTAATGATGCCGCGCCATTTTGCAAGCGATCTTGTAGTGAGATTAGGCTATGGGTTTTGGTGCACGGTATAGAAATTTGTATGGTGCGATCCGCGTGGGATTATACGGCGCAGATTTTGCGTCCCCTTCTGCACTGCTAAAAATTCTACTGAGCAGAGGTGATCTAGAAATTTTGCAGCGGCACAAAATTGCCTGGCGCGGATTTTGAGCTTGCGCGAAATTTTGCACAGCTAGCATTCAAGAAGCGTAAAATTTCAAATTGCATGCCGCTTTAAAATTTTAAACTTATAAAATTTGAGCCGCGCTTACTTTTAAATCCTAATTATGCGCCGTGCTTGGCGATGAAATTTTAAAATTTTATTGCGCCAAGAGCAGCTCGATCAATCGGCGGACGCAGCTAAAAATAAGATAGATAAAATGCATCAGCGCGTGAAGCGGGTCTAAATTTAAATTGCGGGCGAAATTTTAAAGCGTGGCCTAGACCGCTTGCGGGCGTTCGGTTTCGGCTTTAAAATAGTTAAATTTAGCGCTGGCACCCGCAAGCCGCTTCGGCTATCTGATTTTTGCGGTGCCGAAGCAAAGTCCGTTTTCGTTGCACTGCATATTTTCGATTTGCGGATCCTCACTTTCGCCGCAAATTTGGATCATCTGATGCGACGCCTCGTCCATTTTGGGCTCGCTGCAATGCGAAACGCCTGGCTTTGGATGCTCTGGAGCGGAGCAAGCGCATATAAATAGCGCTGCGCAGGCGAACAAGAGGGAATTTTTCATTCTGAATCCTTTTAAAAAAATTTTGTAATTTTATCTTTACAAAACTGAAATTTTACGAAATTTAAAGCGTTTCGGATAAATTTAAGGCATCTGCTTTTGCAAATATAAATTTCTAAATTTCACGTTAGATACGAAGAGGCGGCGTGTAAAGCGAGATAAATTTAATATTTGTGAGCGAGCTTTAAGACGCAGCTCAAATCGTTTTGCGGAAAGATATAAGATTAAAGATTTGCCTAATCCTGTCTATCGTTTTAAAATTTTTTACCGAAAGCCGCTAGAATTGCGCTTTTTAAACCAAAATAAGGAGAAAATATGTCAATGACGAATTACATGGAACTTTTGATGGCAAATCAGCCGTGGAATTTGATTTTATTTATGGCGGTGCCGATGGGCTTAGCAGAAGCGATAGTAGCGAGCGAATTTTTTAGCTTGTACCGCGCGAAGGAGGGCTCTTTGGCGCTAAAAATCAATAGATGCCTTAGCATCATTCTCGGCGCTTATTTTACGATATTAATCATTTACGTAGCGGTTAAAATTTTGCCCGCTATTCATTTACGTGGCGCTGCGGACACCTTAGCTTTGGCGGCATACGTAGCGGCGGCGCTGCCTGCGCTGGTGCTGCTACTTTTAGAGCTAGGAGTTATCGCAAAAGGAGCGGAATTTAGAGCTAGGCTTAAATTTCATTTCTTGGCGCTGATTGTATTTTTGGTGTTAGGACACGTCGCGATGATTTTTGGAATGACCGATCCAGGTGTGAGCGGCATGGATCATTCTATGATGAATCATGGCTCGATGAGTGGGATGAGCCACGATATGGGTTCGATGGAGGGGATGGATCATTCTATGATGAATCATGGCTCGATGGAGAACATGGATCATGGTGGCATGGATCACTCAAAGATGGAGCATTCACATTAACTTTAGTATGCCCGGCTTGGGCTAAATTTTAAATTCTATTCCGCCGAGCTGTGGAGCTGATAGATCTTTATGATTTGATTGCCTTTGTCTGCGAAATGCATATGCAAGCCCCTCTAAATAGAATTTTACCGCCTTTCATATGCCGCCTGCGAGGCGGTAAAATTTAATATCAAGCTTATCGCCCCACCTTTTTACGTTCTTGTGATCTTTTGAGCCGACTTATGCAGGCACAAAGCTCGCACATAGGCGGTTTGAGGTTTAAATTTACGTGCAAACCGTTTTGGTATATTTTTAACGTTGATTTAATGCTAAATTTATATAATCTAAGTCTAGTTATATTTTAAGAGATGATTAAGAATGAAATGCGCTAAGCTTGGAGGCGGATAGAGTATGCAAGATTACGAATTATTGGACGTTTTATCCAATAAAAGGGTTCTTTGCCTAGAGGACGAGCCCGGGATTTTAAAAAATATAACCGAATCGCTACAGCTGTTTTTCGGCGAAGTAGTGGGGGTTAAGGACGGGCTGGAGGCGCTTGATGAGGCGATGAGCGGTTCGTACGACGCGCTGGTTTTTGATATCGGCGTGCCGCATATGGACGGACTAGAGGTCGTTAAAAAGATTCGCGCTGCTGGCATCTCAGTGCCGATCGTGATACTTTCGAGCCACACCGAGCAGGAGTATCTGTGGCGGGCGGTGGAGCTTAAGATCACTAGGTATCTGCCTAAGCCGTACGATAAAAACGCCTTTATAAAGGCGCTGCAAGACGTCGCTGCGGAGCTGATAAATCACGCGCCGATATTTAGCATAAGCGGCGAGCTGAAGTATGATTTTGCCAAAAAGATCATCTACGTCAAAGACAGCGCCTGTCATCTTTCCAAAAGTGAGAGCAAGCTTTTGGAGTACTTCTTAGCGCGCAAAAATCAAACCGTAACCTACGAGCAGCTATTCGACTATATGTGGGAGTTCGAGCAGCCCAGCAAGGAGGCGATCAAGGCGATCGTCAAAGAATTGCGCCGCAAGATCGGCAAGGACGTGATCAAAAATTTATATGCGGTGGGGTATCTCTTTGAAGTATAAATTTAAATTTATCGTAGTGCTTTTCGTGCTGCTATATATCGTAATTACGGCTTTGGTTTTTAACTTCTACCGCGAGCTTGCGCTAAAAGATACGAGGCGCGAAGCGTTTTATATCTTAGATACGATGAATGCGGTGCGCGACTATGTTTCGACCGTGCAGCGCCCGCTAATAAACGAACTTAAAGAAAAAAAGCTTCTAAGTGAGGATTTTTTCGATCCGAGGCTGATGTCCTCGACCTACATAACGCGCGAAATTTATAAAATTCAGCTCGCCAAAAATCACATCAACTACGACTACAAGCTCGTTGCCACCGATCCGCTCAATCCCGAACACGAGGGAAGCGAGTTTGAGAATGAAATTTTAGAGGGCTTTAAAGAAAACAAATACAAAGAATACTCCAGAGTCATCTATGATAAAGGTGGCGCCTCGTATCTTTTGAGCCTGCCGATAACAAACTCCCAGCCTTCGTGCACTGAGTGCCACAGCATCAACGCAGCGCCTAAAAAGATGCAAGAGCTCTACGGAGATGTAGGAAATTTCAAAGGCGGCCTAGGCGATACGATTGCGATGATAAGCTTTAAAATTCCGATAAAAAGCATTCTGCTCTATCACACCAAAGAGTTTGTCGTTAGCGGCCTAAGCTTGCTTGTGGTGTTTTTGATCTGTATATTTTGTATCTATAAAATTCACAAAAAAAACGCGACTTTAAAGATGCAAACTCAGCTTTTACTGATAAATCAAAGCCGCCTAGCGCTAATGGGCGAGATGATCGGTAATATCTCGCACCAATGGCGCCAGCCGCTATCGCAGATCAGCTCCACGCTCATAAATTTAGAGCTTTACAACGAGCGGGGCAAACTATCAAAAGAAAGGCTCGAAGGCGGCATCAAGGACGCGGGCGAGCAGGTGAAATTTATGAGCGATACGATCGAGGATTTTAAAAATTTCTTCAATCCGAACATGCCCAAGAGGGAGTTTGGCGCCAGCGAGGCGATCGAACAGGCGCGCAAAATTTTAAAAGCCTCGCTTAAGAAGCATATCATCGACATAAGCGTGCGGATAGAGGAAAATTTCACCCTTTACGGCAACGTAAACGAGCTCATCCAGGTGCTAATAAACATCATAAACAACGCAAAGGAGGCGTTTTTGGACGTGCCGCTTAAACGGCGCGAGATTAAAATTCGCTCGTTTTTAAAGCAGGGCGAGCGGGTAATCACGATCGAAAATAACGCAAGCCGCATCGATGAAACGCAGCTCGGTAAAATTTTTGAGCCGCACTTTACGACAAAACAGCAGGGCAGCGGGCTCGGACTATATATGAGCAAGATGATAATCGAAAAAAACGGAGGGAGCATAAGCGCTGCAAATTCCGACGAAGGCGCGATATTTATGATCTCTTTTCGTTAAATTTGATCAAATCCGCGCAGAAGCGCTAAAAATTTGCGATAAATTTTTTGCCGCTTCTGTTTTGAAGCAGTTCAAACTCCACGCCGAAAACCTCGCTCAATAGGGCCGTATCGAGATCTTTCGGCGCGCCTAGAAACGCTATCTCGCCGTCATGCAGCACCATTATTTTATCGCCGTAATTCAGAGCGTGATTGATGTCGTGGATGTTTATGACGGTCGAAATTTTATAAAATTTCGTGTAGTCTCTTATTAAATTTAATATATCTTTTTGATGAAGCAGGTCTAAATTTGCGGTAGGCTCGTCCAAAAGCATGATTTTAGGCGTTTTTGCAAAAACCATAGCTATGAGCACCAGCCTCTGTTGGCCTCCGGAGAGCTCGCTAAAGCTTCTTTTTGCGAGGTGCTCGATACCCACGTGCTTTAGCACATGCTCTACCCTCTGCAGATCGCTGCGGCTTACTTTAAAATTTAGCTTCGAAATGCGGCCTAAAAGCACTAGCTCAAATACGCTAAGACCGCCTTCTTGCATAATATTTTGCGTCAGATAGCCAATCTCCTTGACGCTCGCGCCGCACAGATCAATCTTAGCATCCGTCTTTAAGATGCCTGCTAAGCATTTCATCGTCGTGCTTTTGCCCGCGCCGTTTACGCCCAGGATCGTTAAAATTTCGCCTTCGCTTACGGCGAAGCTTATATTTTTTAAAATTTCTTTGTTTTTGTATGAAAAGCTTAAGCCTTCAACCCTCATCCGCGCCCCTTATTTAGCACGATCGCTAGGAAAAACAGCGCCCCGATGAATGAGGTGATTATGCCGATAGGAAAGATTACGTCGCTTATTAAATTTTTGCTCAAAATAGATGAAAATGAAAGAAGCAGGGCTCCTATCAGAGCCGAAAACGGAAGGAAAAATCTCTGCTCCGCGCCTATTAAAATTCTAGATATGTGCGCTCCCAGCAGTCCAACAAAGCCGATCGTGCCCACGAAACAGACGCAAGTAGCGGTTAGGACCGAGGCTAAGATCAGCATTTTTATTTTAAAAGAGTGCACGCAAACGCCCATGCTCTGAGCTATTTCGTCGCCTAGCAAGACCGCGTTAAAGCTCCAAGCATTGTAAAGCGATATGAAAAATGCCGCCGCAAATACCGCAAGCATGATCGATAAGCTCGCGTAATTCGCCTTTGAAAGCGATCCGAAGGTCCAAAAAACAATACTCGAAACCTCCGCTTCATCCGCGACGTATATCACGAAGGCCTGCAGGCTCTGATAGATAAAAACCAAAATGATCCCTATTAAAATGATGCCCGAAGAACCTAGATTTATGCGATTTGATAAGCGGTATATGAAAACGATGCTTAAAATAGCGAAGAAAAATGCAAAAAATCCTATGCTTAAAAAATTCCCCGCAAAAAACACTATGCCGACGGCAGCTCCAAAGCCCGCCGCAGAGCCCACTCCTAGAGTGTAAGGGCTAGCGAGCGGATTTGCTAGCAGGGTCTGCATGACGGCGCCGCTAAGTCCTAGGCTCGCTCCCGCTAAAACGGCCGCTATAGCCGCGGGCAGCCTCATATCAAAGACTATAACGCTTAGATTTTTATCTGCGCTGCGCGAAAAAAAGGATTGTAAAATTTCAAAAAAGCCGTAGTTTGCGGGCCCGTTTGCTATATCGAGTATAAATAAAACAAATAAAAGCCCCGTGCCGCAGCATATTAATAAAATTTTTCTAAAGACGAGGCTTTTATAAAATTCTGCGGACATTAAAAATCAATCATCCACGTTCCGCTAAACTCGACCGGATAAAATTTATCGAAAAATTCCTTCAGTTCCGCAGTAGGATCTATATCTGCAAAGAGCTCGGGATGTATTTTTTTCGCGAAAAACAAGATCCCCGCAAAATCGAAAATATGCCTGCTTAGATCGTGATAGATCGCGTAAATTTTATGATTTTTGACGGCGTTTATGTTTTGCCAGCCGCTTCTTTGGGCGTAATCATTAAAATTTGCCGCGGCCTCCTGCTCGCTCGCGCCGTAGCCTAGCGGGATGTTCTTGCCGCCGTTTGGAAAATAATTCCCCGCAAATATGATAATATCGGGATTTTTATTGACTATAAATTCCGGATTGAGCGGCGAGGAGGCGCCTTTTATCAGCCCTTTTGCGATATTTTCTCCGCCGGCGGCGCTGACGAAGGCTCCCCACATCTTATCGTCATACGATACTCCGAAAACGCTAGCGCCCGCCTTTTCGCTAAATTCTACGTAAACTTTGGGCTTGGTCGTATTTTTGGCTTTGGCGAGCCTTTGTTCTACGAGCTCGAATTTTGATTTATAAAATTTATTCACTTCGGCTATCCTGTCTTGCTTACCAAAAATTTCGCCTAGAATTTCCATGCTTTTCATATGGTTTTGTAAATTTTCATCATGAAAATCTACGAACACCGCAGCAATGCCCGAGCTATCTAAATTTTTTAAATTTTGCTTAACTTTTTCGTAGTCATTTTTTGCAAACAAAACCACATCGGGCTTTAGCGAGACGATGCGCTCGAACGACAGAGTGTTTTTGCCGACGTATCCGACATCGGGGATCTGATCTATGCTCGGAAATTTTTTCAAAAAAGCCTGCCACGTCGCTTCTCTGCGACCCTTCCAGTACCCTTTGGACCATCCGGTGATTTTAGAAACGCCCTCTTCGCCCGTGGTTACGAAGTACTCTTCGAAATAAAACGTCAAAACGACCTTTTCTACCCCGTCCTTTATCTCGACCTTCCTGTCTAAAACGTCGGTGAGCGTAGCGGCATTTGAAAAAATAAGCAGCAGCGATATGAATAAAATTTTTCTAACCATAATGAAGCCTCCTTAAAACGGTTAAATTTTAGCACTATTATATCATAAATAATATTTTTTATAAAATAGTATTATAAAATATCTTTGCCGAAGGGTTAAATTTTACGACGCGCGATTTTGAATAAATTTCAATAAAATAATAAAAAGTATCAATATTTACAATATCTTTTTGTTAAATTTATACTTTATTAAATTTTCTCCCTTTTTCACCCTTTTTTGTTGATATTATTTCGAGCGTAGAACTTTGCTAATTTAAAATTTCGATTTTCAAAGGAGGAGCCATGAAAAAATGGAATAAGATGCTACTAGGCGCGCTAGCCTGTATTAGCATTTTTGCCGCAGGAGCCTGTGCTGATGAAGGCATGGGGCATGAGATGGAAATGTCGCAAAAATCGCGCGACGTCATCGCAAATCCTAAGGGCACGTTGCAAAGCAGAGGCGTCATATCCTTGCAGGACTACGTCGTAGAAGAGCGAGAGATGTATGACTGGCTATTTAAAAATCACCCGATTTTTACCAAATACGGCGGTAAGACGGTCGGTAAGATGGATGTACATGACCGAGGTTTGGAGTGGCTTGCGGAAGGGCATGGATTTGACTTTTCAAAGGCTAGTAAAAGAGACGACGGCAAGGGCTATAGCTCTATGATGTATAGAATCCCTGCAGGATCTTCCTTGCAATTTCCGAATAAATTCATAGGCCCTGAAAAATGCGGCGAGTGCCACCCTGCGCAGTATGAGACATGGAGCAGATCGCGCCACGCCACTACTATCCGCTTCCCGGGCGAGCACCCGGAGGTTAATAACAACCTAACCGATCCGGTATTTAGCCCGGATACAGCGTCGATCCTTCCAAAAGGTATTACCCCTGACGTAATTTATGCGACCGTGGGGCATCTAAGGACAAAATTCGGCTACGTAGATGCGTGGCTTCTACGCGGAACCTATCACGTAGAGGGCGGTTTGCTACGAGACGGTACCGGTCAGATCGTAGCCGGCGGCAACCAATTTCAAAGGACTTGGGCGTTAAATTTAGACGATGAGACGGTTAAAAAGATCAAAAAGATCGTTCCGGAATTCCCGGAAACCCTAGCCGACTATGGCGATAACGGCGGTTACGTAAGAGGTCTTGCGTCGTATGCTGCGAAATACAAAAAATCGATGTTTTTCCAAGCAAACAGCTCGTATTGCGAAGTCTGCCACCCATTCAAATTCGATTTTAAAACTAAGAAAGAATTCTATGCTGCTTTGGGTAACGCAAAAGAGCTTCAAAAGCACACTATCTCCAAGGGTATCACCTGTGAAGAGTGCCATGGAGCGGGCGGTCACCTTGACGGCGCTACAAATTTTAGAACCTCAAACTGCGAACGCTGCCACCAAAGATTTAACTATAGCCCTGATTTAGCTCGTGCTAATCCGCTAAACAACGGAAACCCAGATCTATCTCTTAGCTCTAAATTTAAATCCATGGGTCCAGGATGTGGCTCTGAAGGCTCACAATCTTACTTTACCGCTCACTACGAGAAGGGTATGCGCTGCGTAACCTGCCACGATCCGCACGATAACACCGGACCGGTAGTTGGTGATAAAACCGTCAAGGGCGTAAATTACAACTCAGAGCAGGGCTATTTGAGCGCGTTTTATACAAAGCCTAAGATCACAAAAGAGTGCAAAGATTGCCACCAAGAGCAAGCCTACATCGCCGCAAGAGCCGATACGCATAAAGACAACACCTGCGCATCTTGCCACATGCCGTTTATGATGAGCTGCGAGAACTTCTACGCTATTCAGTTCCAAGACAACGCGGGATTTGATACTCAAAGAAGATCTCACATCTGGAAGATCGACATCGATCCTGCTAGAAAATCTCTAGTCGCAGGCGATGCAGCTAAAGGTCCAAGAGATGCGAAAGATTGGCACTTCCAAAGAAATAAAGATGGACGAAATTTCGTCGATCTTATGTGGTCGTGCGCACGAACATCTTGGGCGGATAAAGATATGCAAGATACCAAAGGCTGCCACAGTCCTGTCGTTTCCGAGCTAAAAGAGACACTTCACTTCAAGAACCAAAAGCAGGTTTACGATGAGGTTATGGGCTGGCAAACTCCAATTAAGAGCGATTTCTCGCAAGTTAAGATCGGTATTCAAGGAATTTACTCTATCCTTGAGACTAAAAAGCTTAACTCCAGCGATAAAACTCGCGTTTACGAGCTAATAGAAAAAGCTCAAGACACCGTCGATCTTATCGAAAAAGATGGCTCATGGGGTATGCATGGCTTTAAATATACTAAGCAAAGGCTAGAAGCCGCTAAAGAGTATATCAAAGAGGCTCAAAGAATTTTAAATAATAATTTATAATTCTTTTGGGGTCGCGTAAGCTCGCGGCCCCAAAATTTAAAAGGCAGATGTATGCAAAAAAGACTGAAAATTTTCTTGCCTATCGTTTTGGCAAGCTGCGCGTTGGGCGCGAATTTAACTACGCAAGAACAAAAAGAATCTTATAGCATCGGAGCTTCTACCGGAAGCTATGTTTCAAACCAGCTGCATTCACAAGCCGCATTAGGCGTCAAATATGACTTAGATGCGGTGATAGAGGGGTTTTTGGACGCTCTTAAAAAGCAGCAGAAGCTAAAAAATGAGGAAATTATTGCGCTTTTGAATCAAAGAGCCGATAAGCTAAATAAGATCGTAGAAACAAATTCCAAAGCGGAGCTTGATAAAAATTTAAAAGCGGGCAAGGAATTTATGGCGAAAAATGCCAAAAATCCGGACGTTAAAACCACGAAATCCGGTCTTCAATATGAAATTCTAAAGCTAGGCATGGGCGAAAAGCCAAAGCCCGAGAGCGTAGTAGTGATGAACTACAAGGCGTATTTGACGAATGGTAGCGTATTTGACGATACTTTCGCATCTAAAATTCCGGCGCATCTTTCTATGATAGGCTTAATCGACGGATTGCGCGAGGGGTTGCTTTTGATGAATACAGGCTCGAAATATAAATTTACAATCCCTAGTAATTTAGCCTACGGCAACGTGGACGTAGATAGAATTCCTGCGGGTTCTGTAGTGATTTTTGAAGCCGAACTACTAAAAGTTCTAAAGCCCGGCGAGCTTGCCGATGCGGCCAAAAAGCTTAGCGAGAGCGAGGCTAAAAGCTTTCACGACGCGAACAAAACAAAGTAGTTTTGCTTAAATTTAGTCGGAGGAGAATATGCAAAAGCAAAGAAGAAATTTTATAAAATCCGCCGCACTCGGCTCTTTGGGGCTCGGCGCAATCGCCTCAAGCTTGCTCGCACAAAACGGCACAGATAAAAATGCGCAAGATGTAAACGCAAGCGCTAAAAAGCAAGAGCCGAAAAAGCCGCACTACGGCATGATATTCGATCAGAACAAATGCGTGGGCTGTACCGATTGCGAGATCGCCTGTAAAAAGGTAAATTTGGTTCCGAAAGGTCAAATGAGGCTTTTTATCCAGGATAAAACCGATCCGCTAAATTTGAAAGAAAAACGCTATGTTAGAGTATCTTGTCAGCAGTGCGAGGACGCGCCGTGCGTAAAAGTCTGTCCGACGAAAGCCTGCCACAAGGATGAAAAAACCGGCATCACGACTATGAACACCGATGATTGCATCGCCTGTAAATACTGCATCGTCGCCTGTCCTTACGACGTGCGCTTTATAAATCACGAAACAAGAGCCGCAGAGAGCTGTAACTTCTGCTTGGATACGAATTTAAAAGACGGCCATGAGCCCGCCTGTATCGAGGCGTGCAGATACGAGGCGATCGTATTCGGCGATCTAAACGACGAAGAATCGCACATCAGCAAGCTACTTCGCGTAAAAGACAGCCTGCGCATGCGTCCTGAGTGCGGCACGAAGCCGAGCCTGCGCTATATTCCTGCGGTAAAACTAGGAGTGTGATATGAACGGAGCTATAAATTTCACTGCGACCTTCTCGCACGGCGTGGAGTGGGGCTGGCCGATAGCGGTTTATCTTTTGCTAGCGGGTATGAGCGGCGGCGCGTTAGTAGTCGCGATCCTCGTCAAATTTTATAAAAAGCAGACCGAAAGCACGCCGCTGTTTAAGGCTGCGTCGTTGCTATCTTTCGTAGCAATCCTTCTGGGTATGGTCTGCCTGGTAGCCGATTTAGAGCGGCCGCTACTTTTTTGGAAAATTTTGATCAACTATAACTTCACATCGGTTAT
>CAJPSJ010000036.1 GCA_905373295.1 uncultured Campylobacter sp.
TGGCAACCGCGTCTTTGCGGTGCGCATCGGGTTTTAAAAAACAGAGCGCAAGCGCTTGAAATTTCACGGCGCGATTTACAAACCGCAAAAATTCAATTACGGCAACCGCCACCGCGCGCCTTTTTAAATTTCGCGGCGCGGCTTGCAAACGGCGTGCGAAATCGGGCTTTATTTTGCGCGCTGAAATTTTACCGAGTCGTGCACGGCGCCCTTAAATTTAACAGCCCCCATAAGGCTCGTAAATTTAATCGCTTCCGCAAAGCCCTGTAAATTCTAACGCGACGCAGGCGCGGTTTTAAATTTAAACGCGCAAGCTGTCCGTAAACGGAGCGCAAAAGTAAAATTTATCGCCGTTCGCACCGCTTTATAAATTTAAAATTTACCCATTTACGCCGATCGCAGATACGCGCCGCGGCGGGCTAAATTTTAAGCCCCTTTTTTGCGGCGGTCTCGTCGCAAATGACGGAAAAGCTTAGGTTCATGATCTCGTCGTGCGACTTGATGAAATCGTTGAGCGCCCCGAGTTTTAGCGTCTCGATGCGCTTTAAATTTCGCTCGAACTCGCCGAATGCGTAGCCCTTGTAATACTCGCTCTGCGCGATCGCCGCGCGCTTAAACATCGTCTCTTTTTGTAGCACGGCGCTTCCGATCAGGAATTTTTTTGCGCTTTTCAGCTCCGCTTCGCTCACGCCAGATGCGATAAATTTCGCGATCTCCTCTTTTACGAGCGCGGCGGCGTTTTGTAAATTTTCGTTTTTGGTCTGCAGATAGCCCCAAAACTCGCGGCGGCTAAGCTCGAAATCGCCGCGCGCATAGACCGAGTACGCAAGCCCGTGCTTAACGCGGATGCGCTCCATCAGCCTGCTGCCGAAACCGCTGCTTCCGAGCACGAATAGCGCGGTGTTTGCGATGAACTCCTGCTCCTTTGGCAGCGCAAAGGGCGCGCCGAAGTAGATGTAGGCTTGCTGCGTCTGTTCCTTTTGGATCTTTATTTTTTTCGCATCGCTCGGCGTGAAAAACGGCAGCTCGCGCTTTTCTCCGCTTGCGAAGAGGCTTAAAATTTCTGCGATTTTCGGGTTTTTGTCGCTCACGTAGCCGCATAAAACGACGTATAAATTCTCTAAACTCAACGAGGCAAAAAACTCCCGCACGTCCTTCATCGTGATCCGCTCTATGCTCGCCTCGTCGCCTATGAGCGGCCGCTCAAGCCTCGTGTGCGGATACAGAAGCGCTTTTAGGTTGCATGTCGCGATGTAATCGAACTCGCTTTTTAGCACGGCGAGCTCGCCTATGGTTTGCATTTTTAGCTTTTCCAGCACCGAGGGCGTTAGATTGGGCTCCTTAATCAGCTCTCGCAGCATGTCTAAGCCGAAATCGAAGTGCTCTTTTAGGCAGTTTAGCTGGATGCCGAAGGTTTCAAAATTGCTCGCGGCGCTGATCTCGACCGCGCGGATATCGAGCTTGCGGTGAAATTCGCTCACTCCCAGCGTCTTTGAGCCCTCGCCCAAAACGCCTGCACAGATGCGCGCAAGGCCCAGGGTCTTCTCGCTCACCGCGCCGCTTGCTTTAAAAGTTAGCTTGAAGCTCGCCACCGGCAGCGAATCGTCGAATTGATACAAAAAGTCGATTTTAGCGCTTTTGCCGCCTTTGGTCTTAAGTGAAATCTCTTTTTTTTCCATCGTTTTCCTTTATAAAATTTTTAAATTTCATCGTTCTTGCAGGCGCGGTTTTAAAATTTTGACGCAGCCAGGCCGCCTTTAAAATTTGCGCCGGGGCTTGTTTTTGAAATTTCGCTAAAACTAGTTTTCAAAATTTCGTTCAAACTCGCTTTTAAAATTTCGCGTTAGGGCAGTCTTGCCCGTCCTGCTTTAAAATTTTAAAATTTAATCGCACCGCATTTTTGTAAAATTTCAGCACCACAAACGGCACGTCGCCGCGCATTCCAGCTATGAGGCGAAATGTATTTGCTAACGCCTAAACGGGGCGTATTGCTGCTGCCAAACACCACGCAGCTCTGCGGTATATCGAAACCGCAATATATTTTGTCGCCGCAAATGCGGCAAGCGCCTTCACAAAATGCCTTCTGCGCGCCGTCTCCGCCGCATTTATCTTGCGGCGTAGAATTTCGCGTCCAAAAAATTTTAAGGCGAAATTTCGCAGCGAAATGAAATTTTACCGTGCAAATTCCGCTTGCGCCTGTAAATTTAAACCCGTACCGATACTAAAATTTCAAATCTCGCGACGGAATTTTACGTTCGCGACTGCAAAAATTCGCTATCTGTTTTAAGACAAAATTTTACCGCTAAATTCTAGCCGCAAGCGCATAAATTCCTGCCGCAAACACGCAAAAGTTCGCGCCTAAGCGTACGTCTCCAAGATATCGTAGTTGGTGTTGCGCTTGGCGGGTATTTCGCCTACGTCGCGGATCAGCGCTATCATCTCGTCCTTGCTCATCCGAAAGCTCGCGCCCGCGGCCTTTACGACGTTTTCCTCCATCATCGTGCTTCCAAGATCGTTCGCGCCGAATTTCAGCGCTAGCTGCCCGATGTAGCTACCCTGCGTGACCCAGCTGCTTTGGATGTTTTTGAAATTATCCAAAAATAGCCGCGAGACGGCGAGCAGGCGCAGGTAGCGGTTCGGGCTTTGCTTTTTGATCTCGGGGTGCTCGCGCAAAAGGCGAGTGTTTTGCCCCTGAAAGCTCCATAAAATGAATGCTCGAAAGCCGCCCGTGCGGTCTTGCAGCTCGCGGATTTTATCCCAGTGCTCTACGATCTCGCGCGTGCTTTCAAGCGTGCCGAACATCATCGTGGCGGTCGTTTTCATGCCGATGTCGTGCGCCTCCTCGTGCACTCTAAGCCACGTGGCGCTATCGCTTTTGCGTGGCGCTACGAGGTCACGCACGCGGTCGCTTAAAATTTCGGCTCCGGCTCCCGGCATCGAGTAAAGCCCCTTGGCTTGCAGCCTGCGAAGCACTTCGAGCGTGCTGATGCCGCTAAGGCGCGCGATATAATCGATCTCGATCGCTGAGAAGCCGTGGATCGTGATGCTGGGGTAATTTTTGCGGATGAACTCCACCAGATCCTCGTACCATTCGATTTTCAGCTTCGGATGGACGCCGCCTTGAAATAAAATTTGCGTGCCGCCCACGGCGATGAGCTCCTCGATCTTTTTACTAATCTGCTCAAAGCTCAGCACATAGGCGTCCGCGTCGCTTGCGTGGCGGTAAAATGCGCAAAATTTGCAATCCACCATGCAGGCGTTGGTGTAGTTTATGTTTCGATCGATGATGAAGGTTGTGACGCGATCCGGATGCAGCTCGCGCTTGCGTGCAAACGCCGCGCGCCCAAGCTCGTTTAGATCGGCGTGCTCGATCAGCTCTAGCGCCTCATCGGCGCTTATTCTAGCCATTGGCTCCCTTTAAATTTACATCGGCGGCGGCATTAGAATTTTTATCGTCAGTACCTGCGCCATCCACGTCGCCTAAATTTGCGTCGCCGCTATTTAAATTTACGCCGTCTGCGCCGCTAGAATTTCGACTGCTATCTTTTTTAACCACGATTTGTCCGTTTTTTACGCCTAAAATTTCGACGCGGTCACCCTCGTTAAGATCCGAAATTTCATCGCTTTTCCAAAACGTACCTTTGAAATAGACCATGCCGTTTTTGACGGTGCCGGTGCCGCTTTCGTCTAAAAAATTATCCTTATGCTTCTCTTCGGGTTTGAAAAAGCGCGACTTTAGCGGCCTTTTAAGTGCGATCAGAAGCACGAACGAAAGCACGAACGAAAGCAGAATTTGCACGTCCCAATCAAGATGAAAGCCGAAGCTCAAAAGCCCCGTGATGAAAAATCCGGCGCTGAAAAATATAAAGGTAAAATCCATCACCAAAAGCTCGACTATCGCCAAAATCACGCCGATTATGATAAAAATCAGCGCGTTCATTTAGCATCCTTCGCGCCGTTTTTGCCGAGGAATTCTTTAAGCACGCTAAGAGAGCCGATCAGCTCGCTCGTTTCGTAAGGCACTAGAATTTTATCCTTGCTCTGGTTTTTGGACAGCTCGCTGAAGGCGTTTACGCGACCCTGCGCGAGCAGGTATTCCGCCGCAAAGCTGGAAGCACTCATCGCTAAATTTATACTGTCCATCGCGTCTTTTTGACCTTGCGCGAGCGCGATCTGCTCATATTTTTTTGCATCCGCCATACGCTCGATCGCCTCGGCTTCGAGAACCTTCTCCTGCTTTAGCGCTTCGGCGTTTCGGATGAGGGCTGCTTTTTCAGCCTCGGCTTTAAGCTCGATCGCGCGCTTTTCGCGCTCAGCCTTCATCTGCATATTCATCGCCTCTTCGATGCCGTGCGGTACCGAAATTTCGGAGATCTCCACGCGCATGATCTTTACGCCCCAGTTATCAGCGGCATCGCCCAGAGCGATTTGTAGCTTGGAATTTAGCTGATCGCGCGAACTAAGCGTGCTGTCTAAGCTCATCTCGCCGATCGCGCTACGTAGCGTTGTCATCGCTAAATTTGAAATCGCGCGGCGATAATCCTCGACGTTGTAAAGCGCCATCTTACCGTCGATGACTTTTAAAAACACGATACCGTCGACGCTTATGTTGACGTTATCTTTGGTGATGACTTGCTGCTTGCTGATGTCCACGAGCTGCTCGCGTACGCTCATCTTAGCGCGTACCGCGTCAAAAAACGGCACGATGATGTGAAATCCGCCGTCGAGCACCTTGTGAAAGCGACCCAGTCGCTCGATGATTAAAATTTCCGATTGTGAGACGATCTTGACCCCCATCTTTAGAATTGCCGCGATGAGGACGCAAAATACTATTACCGTAGTTACGAACCCTTCCATTTTCACTCCTGAATTAAAATTTCGCAATTATAGCATTTTTAGCTTATTTTGGCTTTTAAGGCGCGCCGTGATACAATTTCGCTAGATTTTTTATATTAAATTTACGGGATAAAATTTTATGATCAGATACATCGTGCTGCTTCGCCATTCACGCAACTACCGACTACTCTTTTCGGCGGGTTTTATATGTATGTTCGGCTTATGGTTTTCGGTCGTCGGGGTTGCTACGCTGCTGATTGAGCTTGGCGCGCCGGTGTGGGCGATTACGGCGGTGGGCGTCGTTTCGTTCGTGCCGAACGTTTTTTTAGCGCCCATCAACGGCATCATCGTGGATAAATTTCAACCAAAGCCGCTGATGACGGCGATGTTCATAACCGAGATGATCAGTATTTTCATGCTGATTTTTATCGATAGTTTGGATTATCTGTGGCTGCTGCTTCTGATCGTGGTCGTGCGAAGCGTCGCAGGCACGCTGTTTTTTCAAACCGAATCCTCGACGCTGCCGAAATTTCTAAGCCGCCACTATCTCAAGCTTGCTAACGAGATGACGGGCATTATTTGGACGATCACATATACTTTCGGCATGGCGAGCGCGGGTATTTTTATACACTATTTCGGCGTGCAAGCGGCTTTTATTTTGGATTTTTGCTTATACGTTTTTGCATTTTTCATCCTGCTGCGACTAAATTTTAAAGACCTCGCAAGAAACGCGCCGGGGCCCGTGTTTAAGATGCTAAAGGAGGGCTTTTCTTATTTGCGCTCGCATCCTTTGGTGGTGCATCTCATCGTCCTTCATGCCTTTGTCGCCGTCACTACCTACGACAATCTCATCGCGCTTCTTGCGAAGTATAAATACAAAGAAATTTTAAGTGCCTCGCTAGTCATCGGGCTTATGAATATGTCGCGCTCGGCGGCTGCGTTTTTCGGGCAGATATGGCTAAGCAAGATCGTGAATAAACATACGTTTTTTTGGCTATTGCTGGGGCAGTTTGCGGGCATCGCGCTGTGGGCGGTGCTGGAGTTTAACTACTGGCTTTCGTTTGCGGGCATGATCGCGGCGGGATTTTTCATCACGACGGTGTGGTCGTATTCTTTTACGCAGCTGCAAAGCCACGTCGACAGGGAGTTTTTCGGGCGCGTTATCGCCTACAATGACATGGCGTATTTCATCGTCGCCACGCTCGTATCGGCTGCGATCGGATTTTTTTTCGAGCTTGGATTTTCGCTTTCGCAAATCACTTTCGGCATGGGCTTTATGTTCGCAATCGCGGCGTTTTATTATAAATTTTTGATCTACGAAAAAATTTAAAATCAGGCTCGTTATCTTTTCGGCGCGATCTCGGGGCGAAAGATAGCAAATATAAATAAAAAGCTCATCGCCGCGAAAAATACCCAGATAAAGCCGTTTGCGCCTAAGAATTTCATCATCGCGCCGATTATTAAAGGAGAGCAGAGAGACGCGCTCGAATAGATAAAAAGCATCGCCGCCGAAATTTGCACGCGAGATGCGCCCTCGCCGGTGATGGAGTCGTTTGCGCGCGCGATGGCAAGCGAATACAAAGGAAAGGCGCCAAATCCCAACATCAACGCAAGTGCGCACGTTAGGATGAAGCTTTTAGCAAAAAATAGCGCTGCGCAGGAAGTAAGGCCCACGACGCAAACTATCATTATGGCGCGTTTGCGACCAAACTTATCTGAAATAGTGCCACAGACGAGCTGCGCTAAGAAGCCTCCTGCCATCGCCGATCCCATAAATGCACCCACCGAGCCCACTCCAAGCCCTGCGCTTAGCACGAAAACGCTCGCCATCGAAAAAAAGCCGTTAATCAAAATGCCTGCGCAAACCACCGTCGCAAACGCGAGCGGCGGCACGATCGAGATTTGCGGCATCGAAATTCGCATGCGAGCGGGGACTCTGGGAGGGTTGAAGCGGATTAAATTTACCGGTAGCAGCGCCAGAATGATGAAAAACGCGCTTAGCACGAAGACCTTCATCGTTCCGAAATTTAGCGCTAAAATTATAACTCCTATCGCAAACGCGCCGTAAAAAACCGCTTCGTAGATCGCCAGCACGCGGGAGCGGATGGAGTTTGTGATCTTTGAGTTTATCCAGCTTTCGATTATCATCAAAAGCGCGTAGTAGCAAAAGCCCAAAATAAAGCGCAAAATCGCCCAATACACGAGGTTTGAGCCTAGATCGTGCAGCATCGCCGCGATGCCGAAAAGCGCCGTAAAGACCGCGTATGCCCGCACGTACGAGAGCGCGCCGATTATCGAAGGCACGAAAAAGCCGCTAAAGATCGCACCTAAAAAGAAAAACGCCGAAATCGCTCCGATCTCAAGCTCGCTGTGGCCGGATTCTTTTAGCATGATGCCCGCGCTTGCGATGACTAGCGCGTCGCCGATAAACATAAAGAAAATCCCCAGAAATAGGGGGCTTAGCGAGCGTGCCGCGCGCATAGATTCAAACAATGACTTTCCCTTGGAATTAAATTTGGCGTATTGTAGCCTTTTATTGATTAAAGCTCGGTTTTTATGGCAAAATATTTGAAAAAATTTTGAAGGAGCGGGTATGAGATTAAAAATTTTAACCGCATTTTTACTGGCGGCGATATTTGGCGGATGCGCGGCGTTTCGAGGCAAGGTATATATATTGGAGGATCCCAAGGTAAAGGAAGCGTATAGCGCGATAGAGTTACCGTATAGCATTAAGATAGATGGAGAAACTTTTACCAGAAAGTATAAAAATCTTGCGGCGGCATATTATTTTTTAAACGGCGAGGAAGGATTTGGCTGGAGTAAGCTCGTATCTATATCATATTTCAACGACGTAAAAAATATCGATGAGTATGCGTATGGGATATATCAAGCGATCGAAGAGGCCAATGCGGGAAAAAAACAAGAGGATCGACGCTCCTTCGGCATTTTAAAGACCAACCATACGCAAGCTATAATAGTACTCCTCAATCCGCCCGCCCCCGGAGATCCTAATTTCAATAAATATGAAGTCGATCTAATGGTTGCAGATATGCAAAGCTGCGGACTTGTACTTGTGCAATACGCGAAAAATTTTGATTCGGATAGAGATTTTAAAAAGATGCGAAAATTTATAAAGGAAAATAAAGCTAAAATTTTATCGCAGATGCCGAAGATCAAGTGCAGGTAGCGCCTAAAAGCCCAACGTGCGATAAAATTTTACCGCAGCGGTTTTAAAACGGCGCAAGCCTTTAAATTTAGTGGCAGCCTGCAATGAAGCGCTAAAATTTTAAGATAAATTTTAATCCAAACGTTAAAGCTCTAGCGGTCGTGCCTCGTCGCACCAAAGAGTCGAGTTTTATTGAAAAGCCCTGCGGTCGAAGCGGCGATCCGCGCGGCTAAATTTTAAAATAAAATTTCAATCCTTGCGGATAAACTTATGCGGCTTACTTCAAAGCTAAAATTTCAAAATTTCATAGAGCAAAACCGGGGCGCAAAAGGGGCAGAATTTTAAAGCTCTAGCCGTTTTGCATGATCCCCTTTAGGCTGCGATACTCCTCGCACTCGCCCGTTAGCTTCGCGTCGGTGCCGATAGCGAGGATGCGGCCGTTTTTCATCACGGCGATATTATCGGCGCGTTCGATCGTGGATAGGCGGTGGGCGATTACAAAGACGATTTTGCTTTGTTTGATCTTTTCGATGACGTTTGAGATCTCCTTTTCGCTTGCGTTATCCAGCGCCGAAGTCGCCTCGTCGAATATTAAAATTTGCGGGTCCTTATACAGCGCGCGCGCGATGGCGATACGCTGGCGCTGTCCGCCGCTAAGATTTGCGCCGAACTCGCTAAGCACGGTGTAAATTCCATCTTTCATCGAGCTTACGAACTCATAGGCGTTGGCGAGCTTGAGCGCTTCAATGACGCGCTGCTCGTTAAATTCCGCGCCGTAGCTTACGTTTTGAGCGATCGTGTCGTTGAAAATATAGACGCGCTGGCTTACCAGACCGATATTTTCGCGCAGGCTAGGGATGCTAAACTCGCCGATCTCGTCGTTGCCGTTGAATAAAATTTTACCGCTGCTTGCGTCGTAAAAGCGCATCAGCAGGTTCACGACCGAGCTTTTGCCGCCGCCGCTGTTTCCGACGAGCGCTAAAATTTCGCCCTTTTTGACGCTGAAGCTTATGTCTTTTAGCGCCGCCTTGTCGCCGTAGTTTAGCGACACGTCGCAAAAGCTCACCGAGCCTATCTCGCCCATCTGCTTGCCGCCTCCGACGATCGTAGGCTCCAAGTCTATCAGCTCAAACGTCCGCTCGCTCGCTGCGATGGCGTCTTGCATGTTGTTGTATAGCGAGGAGACCTTTTTTATCGGGGTGTAGACCATAAAAAGCGCTGTAAGGAAGCTGAAAAAGCTGCCGATGCTCATCTGGCCCGCGATGACCTCCTGTCCTCCGACGATGATCACCACGGCGATGCCCACGGCGCCCAGCATCTCCATGATCGGGCTTACCAGGCACGCCGTTACGACCGCCTTTAAATTTAGACCGAAAAATTTCTTGTTTTCGGCGTTAAATTTCTCCACTTCAAAGTTCTCGGCGTTACTTGCCTTGACGATTTCGATGTTGGAGTAAATTTGACTGAGCGCCGAGGATATATCAGAGGTTTTTTCTTGAGACTCGCGCGAAATTTTTTTCATCCGCTTTGCAAGGCGCGAGAGCGGATATATCGCGCACGGAAAGACCACGAGTGCGAAAAATGAAAGCTTTGGGCTCTGATAGATCACGACGCCCAAAAGCCCCAAAATCGTAATGATCTGCGTGAAAAAATCGGGGATCATATTCGAAACCACGACGCGGATACGCTCGATGTCGTTGATCGTGCGACTGATGAGCTCGCCCGTGCGGAAGCGGTTAAAAAAATCCACATCCAGCCGCACGAGGCTTGCGACGAGCCTATCGCGGAAGCGGCGCACCGTGTCTTGACCGATGAAGGCGGTGAAGTAGTTTTGCATAAACGCGCCGCCGCTTTTCATCGCGAAAACCACGATGATCGCGATCGGAAGCGTATAGAGATACGGCTCGTTTTTTTCTACGAAAATTTTGTTTAAAACGGGTTCGACCAGCTTCGCGCTCGCAGCAGTCGCCACACTCGTCATCACCATACCCAAAATCGCCAATGCAAACTGCGGCTTGTAATCCCTAAAATAGGGCTTAAAGCGCGATAGTAAAGTTTTAAAGCCGTTCAAATGCTATCCTTTTTTATAAAATTTTTAAAATTTAAAATCCAAAAATTTCTGAAATTTTAACATTTACAATTCCAAAATTCATGAAATTTTAGAATTTCCAACACAAAATTCTTGAAATTTTAGAATTTATAATCCCAAAATTCTTGAAATTTTAAAATTTCGGCCGCGAGGCAGCACGAAATTTATGGGGCGGCGCGGGACTAATTTGCGCTTCGCAAGCCCACTAAATCAACTCGCTCGCATGCGGCGATCGTGCGGACGACGCCGAGATTTAGCTTTTTTTGTTTGCTGCTTTTAAAGCGTAAAGCGCTTTAAAATGGCTTTTGTGCATCGCAGACCGGTTTTTACATTGCCATTTTTAAAGCTCAAAGTGCCTTAAAAGCGAGCGAGTTTTTATCCATCACGATCTTTCGCGCTTTCGCGAGCCATTAAGCGTTAAATGCTTTGAGGCGCCATAAAGCGCTACAAAGTGCCGTATCGTAATTGCATCGCGTTATATCGCTATTTTGCAGCGCCGCGCCGCATTGCGCTTTTGCGCCGCCACACCGCCGAATGAAAATCGCAGCCTGTCTTGTGGCTTTGCCGCTACATCAGCCGTATCTACAAATGAAATCGCGACTTTCATCGCTGCGTGCACCCGCGTACAATATCGCTATAAAAATCGCGCCAAAATTTGCACGTCACCACAGCATGTTCCACTGCACCTAGTCGCGTTAAAATTTACGCACAGGCTGCCGCAGTGCTACTTTCACTGCGCTGCATCGCAACTTTGCATCGCCAATTGCCATAAAATCGCGTTAAAATTTACGCACAGACAAGCCGTAGTGCACCGCTGTAACGCGCCATATCGCGCCGCCGCATCGTCCATTGCCGATAAAACGCGGTAAATACGCGCAGACACCGTAGCGCTACTCCATTTTGCCACGGCTATATCAGCCGCGCCGACGAATAAAAATAGCGATCCGTCTTGCGCCTCTGTCGCTGCGTCGTGCCACACATCGCATAACTCCTGCGCCGTATCACTAAATAAAATCACGCGCCGTATCGAAATGCCGCAGATAAAAATCGCGCTAAAATTTACGCACGAATTAGCGTTCGGATTTGCACCCCGCTATAGTAAAAATCATAAAATTTAACGTAAAATTTTGCGCTAAATTTTACGTTCTACTCCGCTGCGACCTCCCAAACGGTGCCGCCAGGCGTATCCATCACTTCGATCTTCATATCCGTAAGGCGCGCCCTGATGGCATCTGCGCTCGCAAAATTTTTTTCAGCCTTTGCCTGCGCGCGCTGTTTTATCAGCTCCTCGATCTGTGCCCTTTGCTGCTCGCTTACGCCGAAGCGAAAGTATTCGGTCTCATCCTCATATAAAATTCCGAGCGTCTGCTTTGCAAACTCCAAATTTGCAGCGATACGGGCTTTTAGCGCCTTGTCTTTTGGCGCGCGATCGAGCGCTTCATTCGCGCCTGCTACGAAGCTATCGAGCACCGCAAGCGCGCCTGAGGTGTTGAGATCATCGCTTAAAAATTCCATCATCTCCGATCTAAATTTAGCCTCCGCAGCAGGCAGCTCGGACGTGGAATTTTTAGGTTTGGAATTTGGCGCCGCGTTTGAGCTTAAATTTTGAGATTCGTTCGAAGCTAAATTTTGCCCTGCAGTGGGAGCTAAAACGTCACGCACGCGCTTTTTAAGGCGGTAAATTTTATCGAGCCTCTTTTTGCT
>CAJPSJ010000037.1 GCA_905373295.1 uncultured Campylobacter sp.
CGCGCTCTTCGTACCGATCGTCGCGCGCGCTTAGCGGCTCGTCCAGCCCCACGACGCGTCTAAGCCCCATCCCTTTGGGCTCGAGCTCGATGATCTCGTGGCTTAGGCGTGCGGCTTCGAAGCGGTCGTGGGTCACCAAAAGGCAGGCAAGCCCCTCACGCTCGATCTTTGAGACTAAAATTTCGATCAGCACGCCGCGCAGATCGCGATCGAGCCCTACAAACGGCTCATCAAGCAGCGCCAGATCGCAGCCGCTAAGGATCGTGCGTAAAAACGCCGTACGCTTTTGCATACCGCCGCTTAGCTCGCGCGGGAATTTATTCAGATCACTCGGGCTTAGCCCGATCTTTGCGGCGAGGGCGTAAATTTCGCTCACGCCCGCAGGGCTAAAAATTTCGATATTTTTAAGTGCCGTGAGGTTCGGCAGCAGGCGGTTTTCTTGAAACAAAAAGCTGATTTTTTTAAAGCCGTTTTCAATCTGTCCGCTTTTTTTATCCTCCAGCCCGCAGACCAGCCGCAAAAGCGAGGTCTTGCCGCAGCCGCTGGGGCCAAAAAGCGTCTTTACTTCGCCCGCGCGCAGCCGCAGCGAAAAATCGGAAATTATAACGTCGCGCAGAATTTCGTAGCGCAAATTTGAAATTTTTAGCATCATCTGCTCCACGGCATCAGTAAAATTTCAAGCGGCTTGGTCACGAGATAATCGAAAAGCGCCGTAAAGGCTATGACTAGGCACACGTACGCCATGACCTCGACCGTATCGATATTTACGCGCGCTTCGGCGATCTTTGCGCCGATGCCGTCGTTTGCACCCAAAAGCTCCGCCATCACAAGCACCTTTGCGCCGTTGCTGACTGCGACATAGATCGCGGGAAGCAGCCGCTCGATTAGGTGCGGCGCGTAGAGGTAGCGCAGTTTTTTAAAAATTGAGCTTTTGTAGCTGTCGAAAAGCTCGGTGTATTCGGTGCTCACGCTAGCCATCGCCTGCGCTGCGGACGCAAAAGTCATCGGCGCGACGACGATAACGACGGTAAAAAGCACGCTTATATCGCCGAAATGAAACCAAAATATCGCAAGCACGATCCAAACGATGGGCGGCGTCGAGAGAAGCACGGTAATTAGAGGGTTTAGAAAGGCTCTCAGGCTTTTGAAATACCCCGCCGCAAGCCCGCTGCAAATCCCCGCAAAAAGCGCGAGGAAAGTGCCTGCAAGCGCGCGCTTAAGCGACAGAGCTAGATCGTTTGCAGCGAAATTTTTTAAAATTTCGCACGCCTTAGAAAAAACAGCCGCGGGTTCGGGCAAGATGAGCGGCCCGTAAGCCTCGCTCGCTACCTGCCAGACGGCTATGAAAAAGCACACCGCTCCTAGGCTCGCAAAGCCGCCCCACAGATAGTCTATGACGTAAAACGCGGGGTTTTGAGCTTTGCGAATTTTATCGATTTTTAGCATAGAAAAAACTCGTCTTTAGGCATCGCGCCGCCGAGGAGCTTGGGGTTAAATTCCATCAGAATTTCATAAAATTTCAAAAGCTCGTCTTTGATCTCGCTAGGCTTTTTGACGCACAAATTCGACGTATCGATGCTCATAAATATCGCAGGCGGCGGCGCGGGAAAGAAATTCGTCCCGATCGCCGCGGCGCTTTGTTTGTTCGCTTTGATCCACGCAAGCGCGTCTGCCAAATCGGCGTTTAAAATTTCAAAATCCGCCTTTTTCGCGACGTAAAAATCGGTATCTGCGATGATGCCAGCCTGCGGGATGATGGGCTTTACCGAAAACGCCTGCGCCCACATATCGCTTAAATTTGCTCCTCGTTGCACGGCGATACCCGATACTTTGCCCTTTAAGATCATGGCGCTTGCTAACGGCTCCACCGTGATTGCGACGTCGTAGTCCTTGGCCAAAAACAGCTGCGCACTCTCTGCGGGGCTAGCGGTGTAGTCGATGTTTAGTCCGCTAATGCCCTGCTTTTTCGCTATGGCTCGCACGATGATGTCTAGCATGTCGTTTTTAAAAGGCATTACGATCTTTTTGCCCTTCAGCTGAGCAAATTCCGTTATCTTCTCGCCCTTGCTCATCACAAAATTTAGCCCCTCGGTGAGGATATTTACCATACCGATCTTGCGCCCCTGATTTGCGAGGTTCATCCCCACGTTGCTAGGGCTCATCATGACCTTGTACTCGCCGTTTGCCACGCCTGCGCGCAGCTGATCGGGATCGCGCCAAAGCTCAAGCTTCGCGTCGTATTTTTTGCCGATCTGCCCCTGTATGCACGCAACGCCTATGATGAGACTAGGCATCGCGGGCGCGCCGTAAATAGTAAAAGTCTCCTTTGCAAAAAGAGGGCTAGCAAGCCCGCTAGCCGCCAACGCAGACGTTAGTTTTAAGAAATTTCTTCTTTGCATCTTCTCCTCTTTTCATTCCTGCCAAACGGCAAGATTTTGATAATCGATGTGCAATTATATCAAAAATAGGAGTGATTCGGTTTGATTAAGCTCAATAGTCCGGTTTTAAATTTTAATGCACAAAATTCAAAATGTCCCGCAGCGGTAAAATTTTATGCTAAAATGGAGAAAATTTCAATTCAAGGACATAAAATGAGAAGCGACATCATCAAAAAAGGCTATACGCGCGCGCCGCACAGAAGCTTGCTAAGAGCGACCGGGTTAAAGGACGATGACTTTGAAAAGCCATTTATCGGCGTAGCAAATAGCTTCATCGAGATCATCCCGGGACACTTTTTCCTAAACAAATACTCCGAAATTTTAAAAGACGAGATCCGCAAAAACGGCTGCGTGCCCTTTGAGTTTAACTGCATCGGCGTGGACGACGGCATCGCGATGGGACACAGCGGGATGCTTTACAGCCTGCCTAGCCGCGAGCTCATCGCAAATTCGATCGAAACGGTGATGAACGCGCACGCTCTAGATGCTCTGGTTTGCATGCCAAACTGCGATAAAATCGTGCCTGGCATGGTGATGGGCGCGCTTCGCGTGAACGTGCCGACGGTTTTCATTAGCGGCGGCCCAATGAAAAAGGGCTACACCAAAAAGGGCGAGCCGATCGACCTATCCACGGCGTTTGAGGCGGTGGGTAAATTTGAAACCAAAGAGATCAGCGCCGAGGAGCTAAAAGAGATCGAGTGCGCCGCCTGTCCGAGCGGCGGCAGCTGCTCGGGGATGTTTACGGCAAACTCGATGAATACGCTGTGCGAAGCGATGGGTATCGCGCTAAAAGGCAACGGCACCGTGCCTGCGCTTACGCCAGAGCGCGAGGAGCTCATCAGGCAGGCTGGACGCCGTATTTGCGAGATCGCGCTAGATGAAAAATACAAAATCCGCAATATCGTGAATGAAAAATCGATCCAAAACGCCCTAGTCGTCGATATGGCGATGGGCGGCAGCAGCAACACTGTGCTGCACATCCTGGCTATCGCGCGTGAAGCGGGGGTAAATTTACAGATCGCGGGGCTCAACGAGATCAGCCGCAAGATCGCGCACATCGCCAAAATCAGCCCGAGCCTGCCAAACGTGCATATGGAGGACATCGACCGCGCGGGCGGCCTAAGCGCCGTGATAAACGAAATTTCGCGCCGCGACAACGGGCTACTTGGTCTAGACTCGCTAACGGTAAGCGGCGAGAGCCTAGGCGAGCGCGTCGGAGCTAGCGCCATAAAAGACGAATCGGTCATCCGCAAGGTCGAAAATGCCTATTCGCAGGTCGGCGGGCTGGCAATTTTGTTTGGAAATTTAGCCGAACAGGGCTGCGTCATCAAGACTGCGGGCATCATCGGCGAGCGCAAATTTAGTGGCAAGGCGGTCTGCTTTAACAGCCAAGACGAGGCGATAGAGGGCATCTCAAGCGGCAAGGTAAACAAAGGCGACGTAGTCGTCATCCGCTACGAAGGGCCGCGCGGAGGCCCGGGTATGCAGGAGATGCTAAGCCCTACGAGCCTAATCATGGGGCGAGGGTTGGGCGCGGACGTGGCGCTGATCACGGATGGTAGATTTAGCGGTGCGACGAGGGGGCTAAGCGTCGGGCACGTGAGCCCCGAAGCTGCAGAGGGCGGCATGATCGGACTGCTAGAGGACGGCGACATCATCGATATCGACGTGGATACGTACGCGATCAACGTGCGCCTAAGCGAGACTGAGATCGCCGAGCGCAGGGCTAAATTTAAGCCGATTGAAAAACCGCTGCCGTATCGCTGGCTACGGATGTATCGCAAACTGGTAACAAATGCTAGCAACGGAGCGATTTTGGAGGCGTAAATTTACGCCTCTGCTTTAACAGATAAATTATTTATAGTTCAAATTTTAATAAATTTAGCTGTTATTAGTGACCAAATTTTAAAAATTTTGCATGAATTTAAACTTTTTCTCGCCATATTTGCAATTTTTTCTTTTATCCCGTTTCCTTTTTCAAGGAAGGCATTTTGAATTTCTTCAAATTCTTTGAAAGATTTTTTATTAAAGCCGCAAAGGATTAGCTCCTGAGACAGCCCAATAAATTCTTTATAATCTTTTTCCAGTTCAGGAACATATATACTTATTAAAAGTTGCAATCTACTAATTTCCATTTTCTTATTTTCCGAATTTGGAGTTATATTTTTAAACTGGATTGCCTTGTCCAATGTTTGTCCTATTATTTCACTAACTATCAAAAAAATCTCTTCTAATTTTTGTAGCCTTATTTTTTTATCTTCCCGTTTGTTAAGAATCCAGTTATATACCACTTGAACTATAATAGACAACAAAGCCCCAAGAACGATTTTAAATATATCCACAACAAAGCTCGCAATAAAGTTTATTAATTGTATTAAACCTACAAATCCCTCGGATCGGCGATCTTGCCTGCGACGGCGCTAGCTGCGGCGACGGCAGAGTTTGCTAGATACACTTCGCTCGTTCTATCGCCCATGCGACCGACGAAATTTCGATTAGTCGTGCTTACGCAGCGCTCGCCTACGCCTAAAATCCCCATATATCCGCCCAGGCACGCGCCGCAGGTCGGGTTGCTCACGACTGCGCCTGCTTCTACGAAAATATCCCACAGCCCCTCTTTTTGCGCGGCCAGAGCGATCTTTTGCGTCGCAGGTGTAATTATGAGGCGAGTTTTGCGCGCGACCTTGCGACCTTTTAAAATTTGCGCGGCGATTCGCAGATCGGAGAGCCTGCCGTTGGTACAGCTGCCTATAAAGACCTGATCGACGGCGATATCATCGCGCACCGCCTCGCGCACGCTCTTGCCGTTGCTAGGCAGGAACGGATACGCAATCACCGGATCAAGCTTGCTTACGTCGATTTCTAAAATTCGCTCATAGTTCGCGCCCTCGTCGGAGTAGTGAAATTTCGGCTCGGCGCGCAAGCTTTTATCCGCCAAAAATTCCTTCGTGATCTCATCGACCGCGACGATACCGCTCTTGCCGCCCGCTTCAATCGCCATATTGCAAAGTGAAAATCTGCTATCCATATCCAAGTGCTCCAGCGCGTCGCCGCAGAACTCCAAAGCCTTATAGCGCGCGCCGTCCACGCCGATGAGGCGGATTACTTCTAGGATCAGATCTTTGCCGTAGATGTGCGGCGCGGGCTTGCCGCGAAAGACCACTTTGATCGTAGGAGGTACTTTAAACCAGTTCCTGCCCGTTATCATCGCAAAAGCTAGATCGGTGCTGCCCATACCCGTCGCAAAAGCCCCCAGCGCACCGTGGGTACAGGTGTGGCTATCCGCGCCGATAATGACGTCGCCGGGCACTACGAGCCCTTTTTCAGGCATCAGCGCATGCTCGATACCCATATCCTTTTCGTCGAAATAATTTTTCAAATCGTGCTTGTAAGAAAACTCGCGCGAAATTTTAGCTTGGTTTGCGCTTAAAATATCCTTCGTAGGGATGTAGTGATCCATCACGATCGCAAAGCCGTCCGGGTTGGCGAGCTTTTTTGCGCCGCTAAGCTCAAACTGTTTGATCGAAATCGGCGTCGTGATGTCGTTGCCGATGACCATATCGATGGCGCTTTCGATGATCTGTCCCGCAAAAACCGCCTCGCCAACGTGCTCGCTAAAAATTTTCTCCGTGATCGTCTGCTTCATAAAATCTCCTTCGTATCGGTTAAATTTGCGCGATTTTAGCTAAAAAATCATAAATTTTTGCAATTTTATGTATAATTAAGCCGCAAGGAGCGAGACGATGGAAATTTTAGATATTTTTGCAAACCGCAGAAGCGTAAGAAAATATACGGATACGCCGCTTGAGGACGAGGCGCTGGATAAAATTTTAAAAGCGGGCCTGCTTGCGCCGTCGGGGCATGCACGCCGCCCGTGGGAGTTCATCCTCGTGCGCGACAAACAGATGCTTGAGCGGTTAAGCGGATGCCGCAGCAGCGGAGCGAATATGCTAAAACAGGCCGCGGCCGCGATCGTCGTGATCGCAGATACGCAGAAGCAGGACGTCTGGATCGAGGACTGCTCGGTAGCGCTAGGCTACATGCACCTTGCCGCAAGCGCACTAAATCTCGGCAGCTGCTGGGTGCAGGTAAGGCTGCGCGCCGCCGCGGACGGACGCAGCTGCGAGGAGTTTTTGCGCGAGGCGCTGGGCTTCCCGCCAAATTTCAAAGCAGAAGCGATACTGGCCCTCGGCGTGCTGCAACAGCACCCGAGCCCGCACGATCTGCAGAAGCTAAATTTAAGCAAAATCCACAAAGAGAAATTTTAACGCGTATGAAGTATCAAAACTTAATTCAAATTTGCGAGTATCTACGCGCCAAACGCTTCCTTTCGCACATTAAGCGCGTAGGAGATAACCTTTTTAAAGTTTGCTTTGACGGCAATGAGACGCTGTTTTTCGATATGAATAAATCGGGCTGCAATATCCACGAAAATGACGCTTTTACCGAAGGTAAGGTTTACGCGGCGCCCTTTGACGTGCTACTTGCCAAGCGCTTCGTAAAATCGCGCATCACCTCCGTTAGTGTGCCAGAAAATAATAGAATTCTATGCCTTGGCGTGAGCCAAAACGCAAGCTACAAAACCCAAAGCTCAAATATCTACTTCGAATTTACCGGGCGCTTTACAAACGTAATAATCACCGATGAAAACGATGTGATTTTAGAGGCGCTGCGGCACTTCGAAACGGAATTTAGACAGATCAAGGTAGGAAGAAAACTCCGTCATCTGCTGCCTGCAAATATTAAAGAAGCCCCCGTGCCAAAAATTTCGGATTTTAAAGCATTTTTTCGCGCGGAATTTAACGCGCTAAATGCGGATCGCTTAAACTCGCTCAAATCCGCAAAAATCACGGCGCTAAATAAAAAGCTAGACTCGGTGCGCGAAGCTCTAGGCTCTTTGCAAAGCAGCGCTGAACTACTGCGAAGCGCCGAGCTTTTAAGCGAAAAAGCTGCCTTGCTAAAAGAAAATATCTATAAAATTCCAACTAGCGCGCGAGAATTTACGTTGCAAAAAGAAGACGCCGAAGCGGTAGAATTTAAGCTGCAAAAGCCTGCAAGCGCCGCTTTGGGTGAGCTTTACTCCGAGGCAAAGCGTATGCGCCAAAAGGCTGCAAATATACATATCGAAGAGCAAAATTTAAAGGAGAAACTCGCGTTTTACGAGAATTTAAAATCGCTCATTATCACCGCACAGGATGCACACGAGATCGAAATTCTAATGCCTAAGCGCACGCAAATTAGGCAAAAAAGCAAGGAAAAAAATAGCGAATATGTAGCGAGCTTTTATCTCGGGGATTTTAAAATCAGCGTCGGCAAAAACGAAAAAGGCAATGAGTTCTTACTAAAAAATAGCTCCAAATCCGACTATTGGTTTCATCTTAAGGACATTCCAAGCGCACACGTCATCGTAAAGACAAATAAGCAAAGTCTAAGCGAAGAGGTGGTCGAATTTGCTGCTAAAATTTGTGTGAGCTTCAGTGTAAGCGGCAGCGGAAAATATCTCGTCGATTACACCAAACGTCAAAATGTCAAAATCAACGAAGGCGCTTTCGTAAACTACGTAAATTTTAAAACAATCAGCGTTTTAAAGCCGTAATAAGCGAGCTTGCAGTATAATTGCTCAAAATAAATTCCAAGGAAATTCTATGAAGCAAAGAATAATCACGGCAAGCATTTTACTCGCCGTATTTTTGGCTCTAATTCTCATAAACGCTAGGTGGCTAAATTTCGCCGTATTTGCGCTGATACTCGTGCTTGCGTTTTTTGAAAGCCTCAAGTTATGGGGTCTGGAGGAAACTAGCAAAAAGTGGCTCGCGCTGGCGATCGCATTTTTTGCGCTGCTACCATTTACGCAGACCGATGAGCCTTTCGTCTCAGCGCTAAAAGTTAGCATCCTAATGATCCTATGCGTCGCCTCTGTCGTGGCCTTTACCAAGGGCCCCAGCCTAAAGATCACACTTCCTTTTATCTATCCCGTTGCGCCGATATTTTTTATGTGGGCAGCCTATGATGATTTCGGGGAAGTTTTTCACTTCGTTTGGCTGATCTTTATTATCGTAGCTAGCGATAGCGGCGCATATTTTATCGGTAGAGCCTTTGGTAAAACTCCGCTAAGCGCTAGCTCGCCGAATAAAACCGTAGAAGGCGTGCTAGGTGGTCTTGCACTCGCGCTTATCGTTAGCCTCATTTATGCGCGCATCTTTACCAATATGCCGCCGCTTGAAATTTTAGGAAAAACCATCATCATAGCAATTTTTGGCGTGTTGGGCGATCTGTTTGAGAGTTACCTAAAGCGCGCGGCGGGTCTTAAAGACAGCGGCGCGCTCTTTCCCGGACACGGCGGGATCTTAGACCGCATCGACGGCTATATGTTCGGCGCGATCGCGATGGCGATAGTCTATTCATGGTAGTTTTAGGCTCCACGGGCTCTATCGGCACAAACACCCTAGACGTAGCCGCGCGCAGCGGCAGTATGATCGAAGCGCTTAGCTGCGGGCGCAATATCAAGCTTTTAAACGAACAGATCGCAAAATTTCACCCAAAGCTCGTCTGTATCGCGGATGCGCAGCAAAAAAGCGAGGTAGATCACGAGCGCGTATTTTGCGGCGCGGATGGAATTTTACAAATGCTTGCAGAGTGCAAAAGCACGACCGTCGTAAACGCTCTCGTAGGCTTTGCAGGTATGATGCCGAGCCTAAAAACCCAAGAGCTCGGAAAGAGGCTGTGCCTTGCCAATAAAGAAAGCCTGGTCGTCGGCGGGAAATTTCTGCAAACGGATAAAATTTACCCGATCGACAGCGAGCATTTCGGGCTGAAATTTTTACTTAGCAACGCCAAAATCCCTGTTTCGCGCCTAATCATCACGGCTAGCGGCGGCGCATTTTACGACGTTCCGCTAACGCAGCTGGGCTCGCTCACGCCGCAAAACGCCCTAAAGCACCCCAACTGGAAGATGGGCGCAAAGATCACGATCGACAGCGCCACGATGGCGAATAAACTCTTTGAGGTGATCGAGGCGTTTTGGCTCTACGGCACGCGCGAGATCGATGCGCTTATCGAGCGCACCTCGCAGATCCACGCGCTAGTCGAATTCGCAGACGGCTCTACGACGGCGCATATTAGCAGAGCCGATATGCGCCTAGCGATCGCACACGCGATGTTTAGCGGCGATGTACGGGAGCAGATCACCGCACCCGTGGATCTGTGCGCTCTGCGACCGATAGAGCTTAAACCGATCGACGAGATGAAATTTCAAATTTTTACCCTCAAAGACGCGCTGTTAGCAAACCCCGATCTCGGCGTCGTCATCAACGCCGCGAACGAAGCGGGTGTAAATGCGTTTTTGCAGCAGCGGTGCCGCTTCACCGACATTGCGCGCGTCGTGCTAAAGTGCGTGGAGAAATTTAACTCGCCTAGCGTAACGGATCCGGATGCGCTTGTAGCGGTGGATGCGAGCGTGCGAGCGTATGCAAACGAGCTGCTGAAATAAGTTTTTTAATCACGGGATTTATACTGCAAGTTGAGCGTGGCGGCAAATTTCACTGCGCGCGGCTCGCGCAAGCAGCCGTAAAATTTAGTGGCTCTAAACAGCGTGCGCCTATTGCGCTGTATCGGGCGCAGATTTATGCTGTGCTACCAATTTGCGCCATTAAATTTAATAAATAGAGGTTTGGCATGGATATTAAAACCGTCATAGAGTTAGAAAAACAGCGCAAACGGCTTAAGAAAAGTCGCAAGTTTTGGAAAATTTTAAGTTATCTCGTAGCATTCGTGGTTTTCGGTCCGATGCTTGCGCTAGCATTGATAATCATCTTTCGCGATTTTCCCAAACTTGATCTCGGCGTAGAAAGTTTATCCTTTTTAGTCGCGTCTATTTTAGCAATAATCAGTACGAGAGATGAATTTTACGAGTGGATTTTCGAGCGCAAAACCGAGCGATTTTTGATGCGCTACAAAGAGCTTTATCTCAAACCTTATATCGAGAGTCTGGGCTTTTCGTATAAAATGGGCGCGCTTTTTCAGGAAAAAGAGGTAAGGCAAAGCGAGATATTTGACGGATTTGATAGATTTCGCGCGGATGATCTGGTTTGCGCGAACGCAGGCGGAGTGGATTTTATGTTTTGCGATATAAGGCTAGAAAAGGACATCGGTACGGGAATTCCATTTATTTTTAAAAATAATTACGCCACATTTTTCGAAGGACCCTTTTTCGTGGCAAATTTTAATAAAAAAATCTGCTCCGACGTTTTTGTCTTCTCGAATACGACACTGCCACCGTCTGAGTTGCAGCACAAACTACTGGGCGGTCGCGAAATCCCGATAGATAACGCGGACTTCAATCAAAATTTTACGATCTATGCAAACGACGCAATGACGGTTATGTATGTCCTGACGCCCGCGCTGATGGAGAAAATTTTATCTCTTAAACAGCTCGTAAAATCGAATATCTCGCTGAGCTTCAAGCAAAATAAAATTTACATCGCGATAGCTCGCGGTGCCGATAGTTTCGAGCCGAGCTTGGATCAGCCGATACTCAATGCTCGCATCGCAAAGGATATCAAAACGGATCTGGATGCTATGCTGCAAATCGTAAAAATTTTAAAGCTGAATGAAAAAATTTGGACGTCTTAACGGGCTCAAGGCGGAGCGAGGCAAGCGGGCGAAATATGACATGGTAAAGCAAGGCAGACGGAATAAAACAAGGTAGCAAAACAAGACAAATGTAGAGTAAGGCGGGCGAGACGGAATGCGACGAATAAGGCGCGCCGCGCAAATGCGGATGGAATTTCGCGCGAAATTCCATCGTAGCGACTAAACCCTACGCAGAATTTAGCCAGAATTTTACGTCACGATGAAATCTCCTACAGAATTCCGGCAAGGGTAAGATCGTGAAATTTCGCGCAAAATTTCGACGGCGTTTTACGTCGCGGCGGAGTCTTGTATAAAATTTCGGCGGAATTTTACGAAAAATTAAAATTTGCTTGCTATTGAGAGATTTTTTTGATATACTGCCGTTTCTTTTTGGCCCCGTAACTCAGTTGGTAGAGTGTCACCTTGACATGGTGGAAGTCGTTGGTTCGAGTCCAATCGGGACCACCATTTAAGCTATTTTTAAATTTAAATCACTTCTTTTTACTTCCTGCTTAAGTTGTTTTGAAATTTTAATCACTTCATTTTTGCGCACAGCACCTGTCTTAAATTTAGTTATTCCAACATCTTTCATTTTTA
>CAJPSJ010000038.1 GCA_905373295.1 uncultured Campylobacter sp.
GCGTGCTTCCTAGCTTCATCGCGGGCGCAAAAAATTTAAACGCTCAGCTTAAAAGCTTTAAGGAGTGGCTATATCGCAATGAAAAACTCGAGCTTTTTAGCGCGCTTGATCTGCTCTCAAAACCGGGCGAGAGCAGGGAAGAGTTTTTTGTGCGCCTAGGCGATAAAGCAAATGAAGCCCTAGAGGCCAAAACCGACGAGATCACGGCTAAATTTGAAAAGGAAAAGGCGCGCCTTGAGGATAAAATTTCGCGCGCTAGCGAAAAGTATGAAAAGGAAAAGGGCGATGTGCTAAGTCGCGGCGTGGATGCGGCGCTAAACATAGGCGGAGCGATCTTAGGCGCGTTTTTAGGCCGCTCGCGCAGCGCCGGCAATATCTCTAAAGCGATCAGCGGCGCTAAGAGCGCGCATAAAATTTTAAACGAACGAAGCGAAGCCAAAAATGCCGAAAATAGCCTAAGCGCGCTGCAAGAGGAGCTGGAGGTGCTCACACAGAAATTTGAGGCCGAAGTGGACGCGCTAAAACAGAGCCTGGATCTGAAAAATATTAAACTCGAAACGAAAGAAATTTCGCCGAAGAAAACGGACATCTACGACGAGAAAATTTCGCTACTTTGGAAGAGTTAAAGGGATTTTATGGATAAACTTAGTGAAATTTTAAATATCATATACGCCGCTCTCTGCGATCCTAGCTCAAAATATTTTCTAGGAGATGAGCATGGAATTCTAGGAAGCGGAATTCTTGGAATTTTATATAGGACATTTACGGCGCCGAATTTTTGGTGCTACGTCGCGGCGTATCTGATCGCTGCGATCCCCTTTGGGCTGCTGATCGGCAGATACCTAGGCGGCGTGGATATCAAAAGCGAGGGCAGCGGCTCCATAGGCGCCACCAACGTCCTTCGCGTCTTAAAAACTCACGATCCGCAAAAAGCAAAAAAGCTCGCGATCCTCACCGTCGCCTGCGACGCGCTAAAGGGTGTCCTGCCGATACTGATCGCGCGGGCTTTAGGTTTTGATGAAAATGTGCTATGGGGCATGGCGGTCTTTGCGGTGCTTGGGCACTGCTTCAGCCCGTATCTGAAATTTAACGGCGGCAAGGGCATTGCTACGGGAGCCGGCGTGCTTGCTTGCTTCATCCCTATCGAGCTTATCATCGCGCTTGCCGTTTGGTTTGTAGTCGGCAAGACGGTTAAAATTTCATCCGTAGCCTCGCTTGCAGCAGCGCTTGCGCTAGTTATCGCTAGCTACGTGATCCATCCGCAGATGCCAGCGATCAACACTCATGCGCCGATCTTTCTGATAGTTTTCATCGTATTTTACAAACACGCTCCGAATATCGCCAGGCTACTTAAGGGCGAGGAAAAGCGCGTAGTATGATTAAAATTTTAATCGAAAAGCTTGAATTTGGCGCGATAATCGGGACGCTGGATTTTGAGCGCAAGCGCGAGCAGCGCGTCTGGGTGTGGGCAAAGCTCGGGGCGGAGGAATTTATCGACTACGCGCGGGTTTGCGAATATATCAAAGCGGAGCTTCGCGAGAAAAAATTTCGCCTCGTGGAGGATGCGCTAAGATACTTCGCGCAGGAGTTTCACTCAAAATTTCGATCGATGGATTATTTTTATATGAAAATTTTAAAACCTGAAATTTTGCAAGATGCGAGCGTCGGCGCGGAAATAGAGATAAAATTTTAAAATTTCTTTAAAAAATCTTGAAATTTTGCTTAAAATATGTTAGAATCGCCGCAAAATTTTAAGGTAAGGAAATTAAATGAGAATTTTAATAGTCGAGGACGAGGTGACTTTAAACAAGACGATAGCGGAGGGCTTGATGGAGTTCGGCTATCAGACGGATACTTCCGAGAGTTTTAAGGACGCAGAGTATTATATCGGCATTAGAAATTATGATTTGGTGCTAACCGATTGGATGCTAGCTGACGGCAACGGCATCGATCTCATCGCATTAGTTAAGCAAAAATCCGCGCGCACCTCCGTCGTCGTGCTATCTGCAAAAGACGATAAAGAAAGCGAGATCAAAGCACTTCGCGCGGGCGCGGACGATTTTATTAAAAAACCTTTCGATTTTGATGTTTTAGTAGCGCGTCTCGAGGCTAGACTTCGCTTCGGCGGCTCAAATATCATCAAGATAGACGATCTCATCATCGATCCGGACGAGGAAAAAATTACTTACTTGGGGCAAGAGATCGAGCTTAAGGGTAAGCCGTTTGAGGTGCTAACTCACCTAGCGCGCCACAGCGATCAGATCGTAAGCAAAGAGCAGCTGCTAGACGCTATTTGGGAGGAGCCTGAGCTTGTTACGCCAAACGTCATCGAAGTCGCGATCAATCAAATTCGCCAGAAAATGGATAAGCCTCTAAATATCTCTACGATCGAGACCGTTCGCAGACGCGGATATAGATTTTGCTTTCCACAAAAAGCCTAAGAGTCCGCTTTGTAATACAATTAGCATCCGCTTCATTGATGCTAATTGTTATTTTTTCGGTAATGCTCTATAATTATATGAGAATTACCATCTTCGAAACTCCCGTTCAAAATTTAATCCAAAGAGCGCAAAAAATCGTAGACGCCTCCGTGCCGTCTGAGAAAATTTCATCTTTTTTACAAGACGCATCCGGTGAATACGAAAGTAAAATCATCGAAAACGAAAGTATCAATAAACCTAAATTTATCGAAAGCTCCGAGGATGGCAGGAGCTATTTACAGCTGCACTACCCTTATGGTAAGGATAAAATTTTAAGTATCCGAGCCGACGTGAGCGTCTATGCAAACATCGTAAATCAAATACTCATCGACATAATTTTAGTAAATTTGACTATGATATTTTTGGTAGTGTTTTATGCAATGTTTCTCTCGCGTATGCTGCTGATGCCGATTAAGCTGATCAGTCAAAGGCTTGCTTCGGTGGATGAAAAATTTTTAAAGCCTATCGACGCAGCGGAAATTCCAAGTGAATTTAGCCCGCTTTCAAACAGCATAAACCGCCTACTTGAGCGCATCGAGACCTTCATTTTGTATCAAAAAGAGCTTTTTATCGGCATCGCGCACGAGCTCAAGACGCCTCTTGCGGTTATGAAAACCAAAAACGAAGTGACGCTGATTAAACCGCGCGAGAGCGAGAAATATATCGAGGCGCTTAAAAACAATAACGACTCGATCGATAATATGAATAAAATGATCAGTTCGATCCTAGAGATTGGGCGACAGGAGGGGGCGCAGTTTGAGGCGCCCGAGCAGACCGATATGATCGCGTATCTACGGGAGCTATGCGTGGGCTTTAAAATTTTAGCGCGTACGGCGGGCAAGGACTTGACGATGGATCTTAAGCCTGAACAGCTTGAAATTTCGGTGCAGAAAAGCCTCTTTATGCACGTGATTCAAAATTTTATCCAAAACGCCATAAAATTTTCTCCGGACGGCGAAAAGGTGCTGATCGAGAGCGAAATTTCGGATGGAAATTTCATTGTACGGGTCGCAAACAAAGGCGAGCCGCTTAACGAAGAGATAGATTATTTCGCCCCTTTTAAGCGCTACGGCGGCAAACCGGGGGCAGGGCTTGGGCTATTTTTAGCCAAAAATGCTGCTCAAGCGATGGGCGCGCAAGTGGATCTTAAAAACGACAAAGCGCGCTCGCTAATCGTCGCAATTTTCAAACTTCCGCTAAAAAATTTAAGAAATAGCCCGAAATTCCGCTATTTTAAAACAAAATGAAGCTTTTTATGGTATAAACGCCATAAATTTTTTCGTAAGGTAAAATTATATGTCATTGTTGATTACAAAAGAATGCATCTGCTGCGACGCGTGTCGCGAAGAGTGCCCTAATGAAGCTATTTTTGAGGATGAGCCGGTTTACATCATAGATGCCGATCGGTGCTGCGAATGCGTCGAGGACTACTCTGAGCCCGCTTGCATCGTGGTTTGCCCCGTCGAGTGTATCATCACCGATCCCGATAATATCGAGACGGCGGACGAGCTGAAATACAAACACGTCCATATGGAAATTTAAATGCCTAAGCGCGTCGCCGTCATAGATCTGGGCTCAAATTCCGCCAGAGTCGTGATTTTCGAGCGCACGAGTAGGCTCGGATTTTTCATTTTGGCCGAGCACAAGATCAAGATCCGCCTAGGCGAGGGCGCTTACGAAAACGGCGGAATTTTAACCACCGAAGCGATGCAAAAATGCCTGCTGGCGTTTAAAAAATTTAAAACTCTGGTATGCAATTACAAGGCCAAGCGCGTGCTTTGCATCGGTACATCTGCGCTTCGCGATGCGCCGAACGGAAGCGAGTTTATAAATCTCGTCCGCAAGCAAACGGGCATTACGATCCGCAAGATAGACGGGCAGATGGAGGCGTATTTGGGCGCTTATGCGGCGCAGAATTTGCTTAGCGACTTTTCCGAGGGCGTTACGTTAGATATCGGCGGCGGCTCGACCGAGCTTGCTTACATCAAAAACGGCAGGATAGAAAATAAAATTTCTCTAAATTTAGGCACGGTGCGGCTAAAGGAGCTATTTTTCGACCGCGGCGACACAAAGGGGCTGGAGAAATACATAAACAGCGCGATCTCGCAAGTAGGCGCCGAGTTTCGCACGCAAAATTTAATCGTAATGGGCGGCTCCGCGCGAGCGCTCTCAGGCGCCGTGATGAGCCTACAAAACCATCCGCTAAAGATCGTGCATAATTTCAGCTACGATTACGAAAAATATGCGCCGTTTTTTGCCAAGCTGATGAGCGCAAAGACGCTTGATCTGGCGAAATTCCCGATCAAAAAAGACCGCTACGACACGATCAGAGAGGGGACCATTATCTTTGATAAGATCGTAAGGCGTCTAGGGGCGAAAAAGATCATCACCAGCGGCGTAGGAGTGCGCGAGGGGGCGTTTTTAAGCTCGATTCTGCGCGGCGCAAACCTGCCTAGAGGCTTTAATCCGAGCCTAAGAAGTCTTAAAGATCGCTTCGCTTCCGAGCCGAGCGAGGCTCCGAAGTTCGCAAAGGCGCTATTTTGCGCGCTATCGCCTCTACATGGCTTGGGCGAAAAATATATTAAAATTCTGCAGACCGCAGCATCGCTTTGTGAGATCGGGCGGGCGATAGGCTTTTATGCCAAGCACGAAACCAGCGCGGATATGGTGCTCGGCGGGCTAAACTACCGCACGACGCACAAAGAAAAGGCGCTCATAGCCGCGATCATCTCGATGCACGGAAAGCGCGAGCTGGGCGCTACGTTCGCGCCTTTGAGCGCGATTTTGCCCGATGCCGGCAAGCTTGCCTGGCTGAGCTATATTTTGGAGCTTGCGCGCCTCTTAAGCGAAAACGCGCTAAAAAATTTAGAATTTTGCTTTGAAAATTCCACTCTTAAAATCTCCGGCGCGGATAATTTGATAATGCTTAAAGGAAGCCTTAAAAAGCTCGCAAAGCCCGCGATATTTGCGATAAAATTCCTTTAAATAGCCACCCCTGCTTGTTGCGCAAGCTTAAGGCGGGCGGAGTTCGTTTAATTTTATGAGCTTGAAGCGGGCGATAAATACATATCAATAGCGCTTTTTAAATTTTAATTCCATTCTCAGCTAAAGAATAAATGCTAAAAAATCCGTAGTCGGTGCGAACGTAAAGGCGCTCGCCCGAGATTTCAATAGCAGCAGTTTTGACGCAGTGCTCGCACTCAAACTCGCCTAAGAGGCGAAAATCCTCCAAGCTGAATGCCTTAAACCTGCCATAAAAATACGCAAGAAAAATTTGATCGTTTGCGGCAAACCTCATCACGCTTCTTGGCAAGGTTTTTGGTACGCCTAGACGCTTTTTGCTTGCTACGTCCCAAAAATACAGCTCATCAAAGCCGTTATTTACGACCAAAATCGCATCATTTTTGATAAGCCCCACGTTTAGGGAGTGGATATAGCCCACGTCGCATTCGATACGGCAAAGCTCGGCGAAGTCTTTTAGGCGGTATAGCCTAGCGATATTTTTGCCGCCTTCATCCCCACAGGCTACGCAAATTTTATTGCCTAAGCCTATAGCTTTTGCCGAAAAATCCGTTTTAAAATTTAGCTTCTTGTCGCTTCCGAAAGCTAAAATTCCATCCGTGCCGCAGGCTAGAATTTCGCCGTTGCCGCTTAGAGCAGAGCTAAGGCCTCCTCCTGTGATACCCCAGGCTTCAAAAAGCCTACTGAATTTCTCTCCGTCAAAAAGAAAGAATTCGTGGTCCAAATCAAGCACCAAGGCCTTTTTGGTAGCAGTCATTTTCCATGCTAAAATTTTTGGTAGTTCAATTTGCGCAAGAGTTCTTAGTTTGCCGTCCAGCACGATTAAATAATCGCAGCCATGCTCGTCAAAATTACATTTATAGACGTAAAATTTATCCTCAAACTCGGCAAATCCAAGCGCCCCGCTGTATCCGCCACCGATATAGGCATGCGCTAGCGCCTCGCCGAATTTCGCTTTTTTGTTTTCGTAGATGAAGCCCTTTTTTAGGGCATCAACTTGCTTTTTTACGAAAGCTTTTTGCAAGTCATCGTGATTTGTGAATTCTTTAGAGCTCAGCCTTTCTTTGCCGTTTTGTAGCGTCTTTGAAATCAAACTAAGCCCTTGCGTTTGAAGCAGAATTTCTTTCTCGCCGTCGGTAAATTTTTTCATAGCAACCCCTAGGTATAAATTTGAAGTCTAATTTTAGAATTTCAAAGCTTAAACTATGGGGCGCGGTAAAGCTGTTTAAAATCTACCGAGTGCTTCTTTGACGTGATCTTCCGCCATATCGATATTCCACATCGGCTCAAAGACGAGATCGATCTCCACCTCGCCGATGCCCTCCACGCTCTCGACACCCGCGCGTACCCATTCTACCATCATCTCATGCAGCGGGCACGACTGAGTCGATAGCGTCATCGTGACTTTGGCGTTGTTTGCCTCATCTACCGCTACGTCGTAGATGAGACCTAGTGACACGACGTCAAAGCCCACCTCGGGATCTACCACGGCGCGAAGTGCGTCGTAAATTTGTTCTTTCGTTACTTTCATTTTTCCTCTCCAAATTTTATGTAGTTAAAGATATTTACGGTGTTGATTAGCACCAAAATTATGCTTGCCGCTTGCAAGATCACCGCGGGCGTTAGCGCTCCAAAGCTCGCGCACGCAAGCGCTAAGATATTTGGCACGCAGGCTGCGTAGGCGATCTTTTTGATTATCATATCCTCTAGCATAGGGATTTTGCGCTTGCCGACGAAGGGCGAGACGTAGTGGTACCAGATGAGAAAGGGCGCGATTTTATAAAGGTGCGCGACGATGAAGGCGAACAAAAAGCCGTATAGCAGCCAAAACGCCGCCACATCCGCGCGATCTGCAATCCAAAATACCGCGCTAAATCCCAAAGCCGCTAGCGAGATATAGACGTTTAAATTCCAATAATCGATCGCTTTTCGCACGCGCCTGGCTAGGATATAGATCGCCTGAGCCGCAAAGCTCGCAAGCGCGGCAAATGCGATGAAAATTCCAAAGTCTTTTAGTAAAAACAGCCCCGCGAGCAGATACAACGCCAGCGAAGCTTTTGCCAGCGCGAAGCTTAGATCATGCGCCAGGCTAAACATCGGCAGCAGCACGCACGCAGCGCCTACGATGACGAAAAACACGAAGCCCAGCACGAAGTATATGTGATAGGATAAAATTTCTGAAAAATACACTCCGAAAATCTCCACGCCGCTAAGCGCTAGCACGAGCGCGAAGCCAAGGCTGATCCCTACGGCTAAAAACGCAGCCGAGATCGCAAGCGCTACGGCGGGGAAGCTCCATTTGGGCGTGCCGATGAAGCTTAGCGCGTAGCAGATCGTAAAATAAAATAGACTAAGCAGCAAAACGGCGCCGCCTGCGTGCATCAAAGGGATGCTTGAAAGCAGCAATCCCGCGCTTAGCAGAGCCACGCCCGCAGCGTAAGCAAAGAGATTTAAAAACGCAAATTTGACGGTGAAAAATTCCTTTTGGATAATGACCGAAGTAAGCTGATAGAGCGCTCCAATGATTATGCTGATTACGAAACCCAGCAAAAATACGTGAAAAAAGCTCGCCGTCTGCGACGCCTGGATCGCGCCGAAATCGGCCTTTAAAAAGCTCGCCGCGCTTAGCAGCAAAAAGATAAAGCCGCAGATGAAATAGCCGCCTACGATGCGAAACGGCGGCGAAAAGGTCGTGATATTCATCTAAATTTTAAAGCCCTTTAGCCGTGGCACTTCGCGTCGGTATCAAAGCCCTCATTGACCGCGCCGGGTTTTAGGCTGATGGTGAGCTTGACCGCGTTGCCGTCCAGATCCTCGCGGGCAATGTCAAATTTAGACTCGATTTTTGGGATCAGCCCCATCGGGAATTTATGATTGACCATGACGACCTTTTTGGTTTCGTCTTTTACGAAATTTAGCGCCACCAGCGCATTTACCATAGGCTCTGGCGGAATGCATTTGCGTGAATCAAAGCCGATGTATTCCACGCCGCCTTGCGATTTTTTATAAAATTTCACCGTAGCGCCCGCCGCGTCGAACTCCTGCCAGTCTGTGAAAAAATCCATACTTGATCCTTTTTTAAAATTTCGCGCGATTATATAGCAAATTTTAAAATTTTGAAATGAGGTAGGTCAAGTCCTATTTGGAATTTGTAAATTTAGCCGAATTTTAATACACTACGCGTTAAAATTTTAAATCCGAGGACCATTATGCAGACCATCACGATCATCGATACGTTCGGCTTTTTTTTCAGGCTCTACTACGCTATGAGCGGGCTTAAGACCAAAGACGGCAAACCCAGCGGCATGGTGAGCGGGTTTGCGAGCTTCATCGCAAATCTTTCGAAGGAATTTAAGAGCGATTATATAATTTTCGCTCTGGATAGCAAGGGCAAGACCTTCCGCTCGGATATCGATCCGAATTACAAAACCAACCGCCAAGCCCCGCCGCCCGCGCTTTTGCAGCAGCTGCCCGTCTGCATCGAGATGATCGAAAAGATGGGGCTTTATTCGCTCGGACGCGAGGGATATGAGGCGGACGATCTCATCGCAAGCGTCGTTAAAAAGTATGGCGCCACGCATAAAATCAACATCGTTACCTCCGACAAGGACCTGTATCAGCTCATCGGCGAAAACGTTAAAATTTACAGCCACGGCAAAAAGATGCTTTACGGCAGAGAGGAGTGTTTGCAGCGCTACGGCGTCTATCCCGAGCAGATCGTGGATTTTTTAGCGATCTGCGGCGACAGCGCCGATAATATCCCGGGCGTGCGGGGCATCGGCGATAAGGGAGCAAAGAAGCTTTTAGACGAATGGGGTTCGCTTGATGGGATCTATTCAAATTTAGACCGCCTGCCGCAAAACAAACAGCGCGAGTATCTGATAGAAGGGAGGCAGAGCGCCTACATAAGCAAGCGCCTGGCTACTCTTTACGACGAGCTGGAAATCCCGCCTTTAGAGGACGCAAAATTTCCGCAGCAAAATCCGCTTTTTAAAATCCGCGAAATTTTAAAAGATTACGCGCTAAACAGACTGCTGTCCGCGTTAAGCCTGCAGGAGCAAAACGGACTTGATCTTTGGAGAGAGGGCAAAAGCGCGGGCACAAAAAGCTCCGTTTTGGGCGCGGGCGGCAAAGGCTCCGGCGCAGAGCCGTCTTGCGGCGGCTCTATCTTGGATGCTGCCGTAGGGGGGTTAGACGGGCAAAATTCTATCTCAGGCGGCTCCGCTTGCGGCGGGCAAAACTATGAACGCGCTTTTAAAACGCCATTTGAGCCCGTTTGTATCACCGATGCAGCGGAGCTTGCGAGGCTGTGCGAGAGCGTCAGCGCCGAGACCTTGGTGAGCTTTGATACCGAGACGACGAGCATCGACAGCAAAAGCGCCAAGATCGTGGGCTTTTCGTTTGCGTTTAACGAGGAGCGCGCCTACTACGTCCCGCTCGCGCATAGCTATTTGGGAGCTCCGGCTCAAATTTCTTTGGACGCCGCAAAGGCAGCGATCGGCTCGCTGTTTCGTGGATATGTCGTGGGGCAAAATTTAAAATACGATTTTGAGATCGTGAAAAATAATTTTAACATTGAGCCGCCTGCGCGCTTTGCCGATACGATGGTGCTAGCGTGGCTGCTCGATCCCGCAAACGCCGTGGGGATGGACTCTATCTCGCCGCGGTATCTAGGCTATGAGACCGTGCATTTTGGCGATGTCGTCAAAAAGGGCGAGACCTTCGCCTCCGTGGAGCTGGACGCCGCTACGATCTATGCGAGCGAGGATGCGTGGGTGACGCTGAGGCTGTATTTTAAGCTAAAGGAGCTGCTAGAGCCCGCGCTTTTTAAGCTCGCGCAGGAGCTTGAGTTTCCGTTCGTGCGGGTGCTTTGGCAGATGCAAAGATGCGGCATCAAGATCGACGTAGAGATGATAAAGCGCCTAATCGAGCGCAACGAAAAGTCCCTGCGGGCGCTCACGGATGAAATTTACGAACTTTGCGGCGAGCAGTTTAACATCAACTCCCCCGCTCAGCTCGGCGCCGTGCTTTTCGAGCGGCTTGGGCTTCCTGCCGCAAAGCGCACGAAGACGGGCTACAGCACCGACGAAAGCGTGCTGAAGGATCTTACGGCGCTGCATCCCGCGGTGGGTAAAATTTTAGACTACCGCGAGCTGTTTAAGCTGCAAAGCACCTACTGCGAGCCGCTGCTACAGCTTGCTCTGGCCGATTCGCAAAACCGCGTCAGATCGAATTTCTTGCAGACCGGCACGGCTACCGGGCGGCTAGCGAGCAAAAATCCGAACCTTCAAAATATCCCCGCGCGCGGCACCTTTGCGAAGGACGTGCGAGACTGCTTTCTAGCAGACGAAGGTTACTCGCTGATCTCGCTTGATTACTCGCAGATCGAGCTGCGCCTGCTCGCGCACTTTTCGCGCGATCCTGCGCTTTTGGCGGCGTTTAGGGCGGATGAGGACATTCACGCGCGCACGGCGATCAGTATTTTCGGCGACGCGCAGCCCGCGCACCGCACGATCGCAAAGAGCATAAATTTCGGCCTCATCTACGGCATGGGCGCGGGCAAGCTAAGCGACAGCCTAGGCATCGCGCGCGCCGAGGCAAAGGGCTATATCGAGCGCTATTTCGCGGCGTTTTGCACGATCAAGGAATTTTTGCAGAGCATAAAATCGGACGCGAAAGAAGGCGGCTACGTAAGCACGCTTTTTGGGCGCAGGCGCTACTTCGACTTCGCAAATGCGCGCAACAACATGGTCTATGCGAGCTACGAGCGCGAGGCGGTGAATACGAAATTTCAAGGCTCCGCCGCCGACATCATCAAAAAGGCGATGGTTGAGATTTCGCCGCTACTAAACGACGAAGCGCGGCTGATTTTGCAGATCCACGATGAGCTGATCTTCGAGGTGCGGGACGATTTGGCGCAGAGCTTCGGCGAGCGCGCGCAGGAGATAATGCAAAGTGCGGCGAGCCTAAACGTGCCCTTAAAGACGAGCCTAAATATCGCCAAGCGCTGGGGCGAGCTGAAGTAGCTACGCTAAATTTAAAACGCGGCTAAAATTTTAAGCGGAATTTAAACGGCGCGCGGAATTTTAAATTTTGAGCAGGACAGAGCCTAAATTTGCTCGTTTGATAAATTTAATC
>CAJPSJ010000039.1 GCA_905373295.1 uncultured Campylobacter sp.
TTACGGCGTGCACTATCACGAGCGGGCGCTCGCGCACGATCATGCCTACGTGCGACCGAGGTTTTCGATATTTATTTCGTAGCTTAGCTCATCTCCGATCTCCGCGTTTTCGCCTATTTTTTTGGCCTCGCTTAGCGCAATGAAGTTGTGATCGCCGAGCCGCTCATCATCATCTGCTACGACGTGAACCTTTTGGTAAAGCTTGACGCGCTTGGTCTGCGGATCGACTTCGCTGTCGTAGAGATACTCCTCGCCGAAAAGTCTTTTTGCGGTCTGGATGAACGCCGTTTTGACGCGCTCTTTGACGTCTGCGGGCTCAAGCCCCTTTTCATTTGCAATCGACTCGATGATGTCGGTGATTTTTTCCATAAATTTTCCTTAAGATTTGATTTCGTGCTACTAAATTTGGATTTTAAATTTTGAAGTGCGGTATTATATGGAATTTTGACTTTATTTTTATTTAAACGAATTATTATCTAAATTTCGCTAAACTCGCGGGTTTAAAACATAAATGAAAGGATAGATCATGCAGCTAAAACTTGCCAGAACGGAGCTTGCCTCTAAGCCAAAAAGCGTTAAGATCGAGGATTTGCAAGCCCAAGTAGAAAAGAGCGGACAAAAAATATTTTATCTGGATAGAGAAAATTCTCAAAAAGATTTAGCCGCTTTGGTGGATTTTTTCGATACTAAGGGTTTTAGCGTGTATCAGCGCATAGTGCGATACGGGCTGAACGAAAACGAGTATATGTACGAGGTGCATATCCTTTGAGTAAACTCCTCTTCATCCAGACCCTAGGTTGCGCGATGAACGTGCGCGATAGCGAGCATATTATCGCGCAGCTGAAAGAGCAAGATTACGAGATTACCGATGACGTAAATATTGCGGATCTGATCTTAATAAATACCTGCTCCGTACGCGAAAAGCCCGTGCATAAGCTTTTCAGCGAGATCGGAGCTTTTGATAAGGCGCGAAAAAAAGGCTCTAAAATCGGCGTTTGCGGCTGCACCGCAAGCCATCTGGGCGGAGAAATTTTTAAGCGCGCACCCTTTGTGGATTTCGTACTCGGCGCCAGAAACGTATCTAAAATTTCGCAAGCTGTATGTACGCCTAAATTTATCAGCACGGACATAAACTACGACGAGAGCGAGTTTGCCTTCGGCGATTTTGCGAGCTCGCCATATAAATCCTTCATAAACATAATGATCGGCTGCGACAAAAAGTGCTCCTACTGCATCGTGCCGCAGACTAGAGGCGATGAAATTTCGATCCCCGCTCAAATCATCTTGCACGAAGCCGAAAGATCCGCCGCTCGCGGCGCCAAAGAGATATTTTTGCTCGGCCAAAACGTCAATAATTACGGCAAGCGCTTTTCTAATGCCCACGAAAAAATCGACTTCAGCGACCTGCTCATGCGGCTTAGCAAGATAGAGGGCATCGAGCGCATCCGCTTTACTAGCCCGCATCCGCTGCATATGGACGATAAATTTTTGGACGTTTTTTGTAATAATCCTAAAATTTGCAAATCGATGCATATGCCCTTGCAAAGCGGCTCCAGCAAGGTTTTGCGCGATATGAAGCGCGGATATACCAAGCAGTGGTATCTGGACCGCGCGCTTAAACTGCGCCAAAGCTGTCCGGGCGTGGCGATTAGCACCGACATCATCGTGGGCTATCCGAGCGAGAGCGAGGAGGATTTTGCCGAGACGATGGAGGTGTTAGAAGCGGTGAGATTCGAGCAGGTTTTTTCGTTTAAATTTAGCCCGCGACCGCTCACGCCGGCAGCAAGCTTAAAGCCGCTGGATGATGAAATTTCAAGCGAAAGGCTAAGCAGGCTACAAAGCGCTCACGCTAAAATTTTAGACGAGATCGCAGGAGCGCAAAAAGATAAAATTTTCGACGTGTATTTCGAGGAGCTGCGAGAGAGCGGCACTGCGTGCGGTAGAAGCTTTTCAAATTTTCTAATCTGCGCGCAAGGCGGCGAGGAGCTGTTAGGCAAAACGCGCAGAGTACATGTCGAAAAGACCGCCAGAATGGCGCTTTATGGAAAAGTTATCGCTTAAAAAGCGGCTGTTTTTCCGCATCGCCGAATATCTCATTTTTATCCTGATTTGGTGTATTTTTTTAACGTGCAGAGTTAAATTTACCCCCGCGAAGCTGCCCGAAAAGCCCTGCGTCGTCGTGTTTTGGCACGGAAGATTAGCTATGATGAGCTTTGCTTATAGGCGCTGGTGGTTGCGGGATTTCGGCAGCAAGAGGCGAGCTAAGGTCATCATCTCGGGTCACAAAGACGGCGAAATCATTACGCGCGTGATCTCGCATTTCGGTATCGGCGCGATCCGCGGCAGTAGCTTCAAGGGGGGAGCGCGTGCGCTTATGGGCGCGATCAAAGAGATAAAAAACGGTACCGACGTCATCATTACTCCCGACGGTCCGCGCGGCCCGCTTCACAGCGTCGCCGACGGTGCTGTGATCCTTGCGCAGCGACTAAACTTAGGCATTTACGCGCTAAATTACGAAGCGAGCAGTTTTTGGAAATTTCGCAGCTGGGACGAGATGGTATTGCCAAAGCCCTTTTCGCGCATAAATTACAGCCTTAGCGCGCCGCTAAATTTAGAAGGACTTGACCTTGAAGAGGGCAAAGAGGCGATCAGGCAACTGCTTTTTGCAAGCGCCGAGCAGGACGTTAAATTTTAGTTTGAAATAATAGTGTTTCGGTATAATTGCAATTTTAGGAGAAAAAATGGCACTATTTAAAGCAAAATCATTCCTCGGCGTCGCTAAAAGTGCCGACGCATGCGAGTTTTTTTATAGAAAATTGGGCTTTGGCAAAAGAATTTTGGATGAGAAATCCGATCGCTTTCCTATAGCGCAAGAAAACGATCTGGCTACCTCGCTGGCGGGCTTTGCGGATCTTGGTGATAAAAATTTAATCTCTTGCGTACTGATAGACGACGAAAATCAAAGGGTGTATTTTAACGAGGATTATATGATTAAAGAAAATAGCATTTATCAAAAAGTCGATGATAGCTTTATAGTGGAATTTCCTCGCGCAAGTGCACAGGCGGCGGATGAGACTTTTGGAATAGAATTTAGCTCGCACGCTAGTTTATTTAAAATTTTATACTTCTTGCTAAAAAATCAAAGCGATTTTGAAAACATGGCGATGTTCGCACTGAAATTTAATAACCGCGCGTGTTTTGTCGTCGCCAACCAAGAGCGCGTACTCTACGCCGACATAATGCGTATCGACGAGGAGATGCAGGCAGCGATGAGCGATACTGACGAGCTATTTTACGAGCTTTTAAATTTTCAGATCGAGACCTTCTATAAATCCGAAAATAGCGAGTTTCTCACCAACGTTTTCATCTATTCCGACGGTACGCTTAGCAACGAGATCGGTTATGTGATTTTCACGCGCATCTTCATCAAAACAAATCTGATAAATCTAAATTTCGCCGATTACATCAACAAAATCGCAATGCTGGAAGCCCGCTAGATCAAATATTTTTGCTCCGTACCTAGGCAGAATTTTAAAATTTTATCTTTGCAGTATTGCGCTTGCTTGATACGATTTAGTTGCTTGTTCGCGGTTGCGTTTTGTTAAATTTATCTCGCGTTACATAATGGAATTTTGACTAGATAAAATCATCCGTATTTTAAACGACTTGCTTTTAAATTTAAGCTTATTTGCCGCAAAGGGTCCGTCTTGCGCCGTAAATTTTATCTTTTTCACGAATCCCGATTAATTTTGCTTAAAAAATTTTCTATCAGAATCCGCCTTTGCTCCACATCGTCGCTATCGCTAATGCCCTCTAGCTCGCTTGCGTGATGGGCCTTGGGCGGGATATCTTTCAGATACGACCACACCTCGTCCTCGCTTAAAATTTTGCCGTGCAGATCAAAACCTACGTTTAGCGCTCTGCCCGAAACCTCGGCGATATCTGCGTGCAGGTGACCGTAGAGCATCAGCGCGCCATAATGGCAGTTTGCCCACTCGATCATCGGGTAGTGAGACAGAGCCGCTCTCTTATGCAATAGGCGCACAAAGGCATATCCCACGATCTGCTCAAACATAAAATTGCCGTCTGCCTTGCGTCCGTTTAGTAGTTCGTTTTTCATCGCAGCGATCCGCCCGTCGTGGTTGCCAAGCAGCAAAAAATGTCGCCCGTTTAGTCTGCGAAGTAACTCGCAAGTGTGCGCAAAATCCTTGTGAAAGGAGACGTCGCCGAGATTATAGACGAGATCCTCGGGCGTAACGAGCGCATTCCAAGCGGCGATGAGATTTTCATCCATCTCGGCTACATTCGCGCCTTTTCTAAAATTCGGATATTTTTTCAGCACCAGCTCGTGGCCGAAGTGCAGATCGGAGGTAAAATAAATGCTCATAAAATCTCCTCAAATAGCGCAAGATCCGCGCCCGCGGAAAATAAAAATCCGCGGTTTATCGGCGGGATAGCGAGCCGCCTGCACGCTTCTTTAAATTTCTTTTCCATCGCCTCCTTAACATAAGGCGTTACAAAGATAAATTTTGCGCCCGCGCCGACGGCTACCTTGCCGCCAAGAACGCAGCCCGTGCCGTTTTCTAGGCAGCGCGCGCATTCGTTTCGCTGTGCGGCGCTTAGCACAAACCCTAGCCTCTTGCACGCCTGATCCACGCCGCGAAGCTCGTTTACACCGCGTTTTATGAGATAAATTTTAGGCTCGGGATTAGAAATTTCAGGAGTTAAGCTTAACGCATCGGCCGCCAAAAAATCAAAGCTCTTTTTCACGCCGCTAAAGTACTCGTCCAAAAAGGGCTCGCTAAATTTAGCGCGAATAAATCCGCGTTTAAACCGGTCCGTTAAATTCGTCTCGTCGGTGAAGTATTTTAGGTTTCGCCCCTTTAAAAACCGCTCCAACTCGCACTTTCGTACGCCCAAAAGCGGACGAGCGATCGCGTAGTCCTCACGAGTTTCTAGCTCCTGCATGCCTAGCAGCTCGCTAAGCCCCGCGCCGCGCCCAAGCTGCATCAAAAACCACTCAAATTTATCGTCAAACTGATGTGCCAAGATCAAATTTTCATAGCCCCGCTCGCGGCAAATTTCGGCGAAAAAATCGTATCTGACCGCGCGCGCCTCGTGCTCGAAATTTGACTCGCCCAGCTGCACGCTTTTTACGTAAATTTGTTTGTTAAATTTAGCCGCCAAGTCTCGCGCCGAGGCGACCTCGTCCTTGCTTTGCGCGCGGACGTTGTAGTCCACGATCGCAAGGTCAAATTTCACGCCAGCCTCGTCCAAAAGGTAAAAAAGCGCCGTGCTGTCGACGCCGTGAGAAAAGGCAAGCAGATTTTTGCCGGCTCGCAGCAAGGCTAGAATTTTGCTCGGAATTTCAGGCGGATTTTTCATCTCTCTTACGAGCTTTTTAGCACTCGCGCAAGCAGCCTATCGCCCGCGAATTCCGTGATTTCGCACTCATATAGACCGCCTACTTTTAGATTTTGTACGTAGCTTTCGTTGATTAAAATTTCGCCGTCAATGTCCTTGTCCCATGCAAGAGGCTTGGCACCGTAAAAAAACTCGCCCTCGCTGCTGGCACCTTCGATTATTAGGGGCATCTTTTTGCCTACGAGTGCGCGCATGCTGCTATCTATCGCCTCGCGCGTGATTTTTTCGATTTTATTCAGACGGCGGCTAATTGTCCGTGCGGGGATTTGCGGCATCGCAAAGCTCGCCGTATCCTCCTCCTTGCTGTAAGCAAAAGCTGAAATTCTATCAAATTTAAACTCCTGCAAAAAGTCGCAAAGCTCGTCAAATTCTACGTCTGTTTCGCCTGGGTGTCCGACGATGATGCCCGTGCGGAGGAACGAGTTTGGCGCTGCACGCATTAGGCTTAAAAGCTCTTTGATCCGCGCCGCGCTCGCGCCGCGCTTCATCAGGCTTAGCATTTTGTCGTTTATGTGCTGAATCGGCATGTCGAAGTAATTTGCGAAAACGGGTGAGCCCACGATCGTGCGGATGAGTCGCTCGTCGGTGCTGGTGGGGTAGAGATACAGCACGCGCGCGACCTTGACGCCTCTAATTTTTTCGATGCGTTTTATCAGCGCGACTAGATCTATATCCTGCTCGTGGGCTTTTTCGTCGCCAGCACTCTCGCCGCCAGAGCCCTTATCGCAGACGAGCCTACTTTGAGCGGAAATTTTATCTCCCGCGCTGCCGCTTGGGCCATCGGAATTCTGCTCGTCGCGAAAGCCTGCAAAATTTAACTCATCGCGAGAGCCTTTAAAATTCGATCCGTCCTTTTTGCTGCGTCTTAGATCGCGACCGAAGCTGCTAGAATCCTGCGCTATAAAGCTAAAATCGTAAAATCCGCGCGCTACCAAACTGCGTACCTCCGCTTCGATGTCGTCGATGCTGCGGCTTTTTAGGCGGCCTTTGAAGCTCGGAATGGCGCAGAAAGAGCACTTTTGATTACAGCCTTCCGAAATTTTAACGTAAGCGTGGTAGTTTGAGCCCGTTATCACGCGCGAAGAGGTAAGCGCGGGGCTTTGCAGATAGGTTTGCGGGCTGAATAAATTCTGCTTTTTTAAAATCATCTCATCGATTTTATCGTAGTCGCCAACGCCGCTGAAAATATCGACCTCGGGCAGCTCGCGCATAAGTTCGTCTTTGTAGCGCTGCATCAAACAGCCCGTGACGACCAGCAGCGCGCCGCTTTTTTTCTGCTCGATAAGCTTCAAAATTGCACGGATACTCTCCTGCTTGGCGCTTGCTATGAAGCCACAAGTATTTACGATCATCACATCCGCACTCGCAGGCTCATCTGTGAGCTCGTAGTTTTGCAGGCGTCCGAGCATGATCTCGGAATCAACTAAATTCTTATTACAGCCCAGCGAGACGAGATGGAGTTTTGCCATTTTACAGCCAGATATTATCGATCAGGCGGGTTGTGCCGACCTTTGCGGCAAGCAGGATTATCGTATCGCCTTGCTTGATCTGCGAAATTTCATTAAATTTGTAATCCACGAACGCTATGTAATCGACCGCCAGCGGCTCAAGCACGCTAAACATCTTTTCGCGGATGATATTTAGGCTGATCTCGCCTTTTTTAATAAGCGAGCTGGCGTTTAGCAAGGAGCGCGAAAGCTTAAGCGCCATAAGCTTTCCCTCCTCATCCAAATAAGCGTTGCGCGAGCTAAGCGCCAATCCATCGCTCTCGCGCACGATCTCACAAGGGATGATACTTATAGGCATAAAAAAGTTCTTTACCATCTTCTGCACTATGAAAAGCTGCTGGGTGTCCTTTTTACCCATATAAACGTTGCTAGGACGAGTTAGATTAAAAAGCTTATTTAGCACTTTAAGTACACCGTCGAAATGCCCCGGGCGCGTCTTGCCCTCTAAAATTTCGCTTAACGGCTTAGGCGCGATAATGCCCGGCTCACAGGAGCCGTAAATTTCATCTACGCTCGGAATAAAAAGCGCGTTCACATCGAGGCTTTCGCAAATTTTAATATCGCCCGCTTCGTTTTTTGGGTAGCTATTTAAATCCTCGCCGGGCAAAAACTGCGCCGGATTGATGAATGCCGAGACGATTACGATGTCGTTTTCGTTCCGCGCTCTTTTTATGAGGCTCGCATGCCCCGCGTGCAAAGCCCCCATCGTAGGTACGAAGCCCACGCTGCCGCTTGCCGCCGCTCTGAAGCTTTTTAGCTCCTCTACGCTTCTAATAATTTGCATTGTTCTCTCTTTTCAATATAAAATATTAAGGCTGGCAATTATATCAAAAAATATTAAAGGTATAAATTAAGCGCAAAAGGGCGGTCTATTTAGCGAGCGTTAATCAATAAGTACTAAAATCTACCGCGAGCTTTAGCTCTAAAATAAACTTCAAAAGGAGCAAAAATGGCTACTCAAGAGACAAATTTAGATTCTTTGAAAAAGGATATCGACTCTTTAAAAGCGGATTTTAAAGAGATTATGAAGTCCATCAAAAACATAGGCGCAGAGCGTGCGGAGTCTGCTAAAGATAAAATTCTAGATCAGCTAAATAGCAATGAGATCAAAAAATATATAGATGATCTAAGGCTCAAAGGCAAAGACGGCATAGAAAGCGTAAATGACACGATAAAACAAGATCCGATAAAAAGCGTCGCTATCGCTGCGGGCGTTGGATTTTTGCTCGCTTGGTTGCTGAAAAAATAATGGCTGGCATATCTGAATTTATAGTTTCGGTAGTAGAGCTCGTAGACGCTCAAGCTAGCGATATTAGGCGCTCTTTTTTAAAGAGCGCCAACTCGGTTTTACTAAATATAATTACGGGCGTAATTTGCATTATAGGCTTAGTTTTCTTTTTGCTAGGGCTGCACGCGCTTCTTGAAAAAACTATCGGAGAAATTTGGGCGTATTTTGCCTGCTCCATTGCAGCTTTTTTATGTTCCATTATCGTGTATAAGGTACTTTCGTGCAAAGCGAAATGACAAAAGAAAAGCTAAGACTAGTGGTGTCTATGCTTGAAGACAAAAAAGCCGATTGCAAAAAGTTGAAGCTAGAAGAAGCAAAGCTAAAACTGCTACTAAACGACCCTTTGCCCGATCTCTCGACGGAGCTTAAACTGATTAATCACGGCAATATCAAGCAGGTTTTGATATCCCTAATAGATAAATGCTTCATAATGCCCGCCTTAAATAAAATTTTATAAACAACCTTAATCCAAAATATGTTATAATCACGCCAAAAGCATAAAAAGGTCTTAAATTTTGGATAATTACGAATACACGGAACTTTTAAAAACCCTAAATACTAAAGTCGAAAATATTGCAGGCGTCGTAAAACCGGAGAACATTAAAGCGCGCCTAAAAGAGATCCAGGAGCTTGAAAATGATCAAAATCTCTGGCAGGACGTCGCAAAAGCAGGCGCCATCGGCAAGGAAAAAACTAAAATTTTAAATATCTTAAATAAATTTCTAAACGCTAAAAACGCCGTAGATGACGCAAAGGGCTTATATGAGCTGGCAAACTCGGAAAACGACGAAGAGACGATAAACTCGCTTTTTGCCGAAGCGGACGAGCTAGAGGATAAGATCATAAATTTAGAAATTTCTATGATGCTTAGCGGCGAAAACGACGATAAAAACGCTATCGTCAGCATTCATCCGGGCGCGGGCGGTACGGAGAGCAACGACTGGGCGAGTATGTTATATCGCATGTATCTGCGCTTTTGCGAGCGAGAGGGCTTTAAGATCGAGGTTTTGGACTTTCAAGAGGGCGAGGAAGCGGGTCTTAAGGATGTCAGCTTCATCGTGCGCGGCGAGAACGCCTACGGATATCTGAAAGCCGAAAACGGTATCCACCGCCTGGTGCGCGTTAGCCCATTTGATAGTGCGGGGCGCAGACACACGAGCTTTTCAAGCGTAATGGTAAGCCCCGAGCTAAATGATGATATCGAGATAAATATCGAAGAGAAGGATATCCGCATCGATGTGTTTCGCGCAAGCGGCGCAGGCGGGCAGCATATCAATAAAACCGAAAGCGCCGTGCGTATCACGCACATCCCAACAGGCATCGTAGTAAACTGCCAAAACGACAGAAGCCAGCACAAAAACAAAGAAACGGCGATGAAGGTGCTAAAGTCGCGCCTTTACGAGTTGGAGCTGATGAAACAGCGCGAGAAGGATGAGAACGTGCCTAAAAGCGAGATAGGCTGGGGGCATCAGATCCGCTCCTACGTACTTTTCCCGTATCAACAGGTTAAGGATAACCGCAGCGGCGAGGCTTATAGCCAAACCGATGCGATTCTAGACGGCGATATAAAAAGCATAATCGAAGGCGTTTTAATTTCACAAGCGAACAGATAAATTTTTTTCGAAAGGATGAGAATGAGTGAAGATGGAATTTTGCTAGCGCTAGGATATAGCGTAAACGACGCGACGGTCGCGCAGCTGCGAGGAATTTTATCGAAGTGTGATTTTGAGGATAATGAGCTCGATCGCATCGTGGGGCTGAACGATAAGCTTAAAATTTACGGTGCGCACGTGGCGATGTCGAATTCAAACCCGTATTTTAAGATCAAAAATGACGCTACGAATGAGGAGCGTAAGACCGCTGCGGAGGAGATTATCAGCGCTTGGTCGGAAAAATTTAAGCTCAAGCTGCAAAAAGTCGCGGGCAAAGAGACCTATTACGTTTTGGGTCGCCAAATTTCAAAAAATTAAGGAGCAAAATATGAAAAAAATTCTAGCTTTGATCGCCGCCGGGGTGTTTTTGGCGGGCTGCGTTAGCAACGCACCAAAGAGTGCAGTTGATGCACCAAAGAGCGGCAAATATTCTTTCGCCGACGTTCAAGACGGTATCCGTGCGATGAACCTACAAGGCGGCGTCGTGCAAAGCGATGCGTGCAAAAACGGCAATGGCGCAATGTGTCTAAATTTTGCGGATTCTATGTATTCTAAGCGCGACTATGCTTCCGCCGCCAATGCCTACAACGCTGCGTGCACGCTCTCCCAAAACTTCCCTGCTTGCCAGAAGCTCGCAGCGATGTTTGAAAAAGGCGAGGGCGTAGAGCAGAATAAATTCAACGCCATTGATCTATACCGCATCTCGTGCTATTACGGCTATAAGGACGCGTGCGCAAATATGCGCCGCTTAGGATATAACGGCTAAGGCTTTGGGATTTAAATTTTAAAATTCTATTTTAGATTTACTCACTACGAACTGCTTTCAAATTCCATTCCGCGCAATATCGTGGAATGGAATTTGTTGCATGAAATTCTGTTATCTAGCCGCAATGGCTAAAATTTTCCTTGCCTTCTCAATTTGCTCCATAACATACGCTTTTTAAAATTTAAACTTTCTAAATTCTATTTTTTCGTTAAAGATCGACATCGTACGCTGCAGGTTGCTTATATCTTTTTGCATCGTTTGCATAAAATAATCTCTCAGCTGCAGATATTCCTCTTTATTTGCCATCAAGATATTTAGTATCTCGACCTCAGCGTTTTCTTTATAAAGCACGAGCTGATCGTGAAGACCGAAAAAGCTAAGACTGCCGTTAAGCAGATGCATATAGGCTTTGGTAGTTAAAATGGAAAAGCAAAAAGTAAAAATTATCGCCACGCCGTTGATCGGCTCTCCCGTCGTATAGCAGCCGAGTAAAAACCAAAGAATAAGAAAGACCTTTATATAAATAGGTATTTTTTGTTTCCAGCTCCATCTCCAATCAAAGCTTAAAGCCATAGCGCCGATTGTATTTATCTCGAACGTTTTACGAATCTTATTTTTATTGTAATATAAAATTTTATCGTTATAAAACACAAAGTATGCACCGTCTCTATTCATAAAATTTGTTACGAATATTACCAAGACCAAAGGAAGGAGGCGAAACATTTTAATGTTTATGGGATTTACGATAGTGGCAAATGCAAGCGCTATTAACAAGCCTGCCATAGTAGGAACTATGGAGTATTTCATATAGTCATAATAAGTATGATCTTTGATGATTAGCGGATTTTTATCGTAATCTCT
>CAJPSJ010000040.1 GCA_905373295.1 uncultured Campylobacter sp.
CGTAAAGGGCTGGGCATTTTATGTGAGCTTTTTCTATAGCCCTAAAAAGCCCTGCGCGGAAATTGCGAGCTTCGGTAGGCTTCACATCTGCGCCGATGAGACGATGGCGGCAGATCCTTATATTGAGAAAATTTTAAGATATCTAAGAGAGGCGTAGCTTTTATCGGGCTCTTTTTTGTAAGAGCCTATATAAGCGCTAAAGCTTAAATTTTAAAAGAAAGGAGAAAAGATGGACAAACGAACGGCAAGGCTGGTATTTGTAAGCTCGCCGTATGCAAGCATCCCGTGCAAGCATGAGCGAGATCGCGACTACTACGCCCGCAAGCTTGCCGAGCAGGCCTGCGCCATCGTGCGCGCCAACGGCTACGAGCCTATATCGCCCGTGCTTGCATGGATGGGGGTGTATAGCGAGCTGGAGCGCGAGCGAATAATGAAAAACTGCGAGGAGCTCCTCTCGGTATGCAGCTACTACTACTTTTTTGCCTGCGAGGGTAGCGAAAATAGCAAGGGCATGGCATACGAACGCGAGCTTGCAAGGCAGCTCGGCGTGAGGGAGCTGAAATTTAGCTTGTTTGATGAGTGAGAGGCATGCGGTGCGGATCGTAAAGAAGAGTAAAAACACGCTTCCGATCTGCCTACGATACGGCTACGTCATAAAATACGGACTAGCCAAAAGATTTAAAATTTTAGAAAGGAAAAGATATGGAAGCAACAAAAAAGCTCATATGCCGCATGATAAATGAAGCAGAACTCAGCCACGGCTACGCTAGCGCTAGAGTAGAGCCACCATACGATGATGATCCTGTGCTTGCAGTAGCACAGGCGGCGGCAGATGCCACCATAGAGACGGCCGGTAAAATCCTAAATAGTCTCAAAGCAGAGGAAGAAGAGACGATTAGTGAACTTGAAAAATTCGTGAAAGGCGAGATAGCGGAAATCGAGGCGGACGAGCGATATCATTACGAGCCTGCGGATGTCTTTTCGAATGCTCCGCTAGCACTCATTCAAATGCGAATGGACGGTTCAATACATGCCTATAAAAGCATGCTTGAAAAAATCAAAAATTTAAAAGAAGGAGAAAAAGATGCAGATAAATAATTTTGCAGACGTCGATAACGCGCTAAAGCGAGTATGTGAGCTTGAGGTGGCTTTGACCGATATAAACGGAGAGATAACGCTAAAGTGCAACGAGATCAAGGACGCACAAAAAGCCCGGGTCGAGAAGCTTGATAGCGAAAAGAAATATATCGAAGCTCAAATCACCGCATTTTGTGAGAGCAATAAGGCGGAGTTCGCTGAAAAGCGCAGCAAGGATTTCACCTTTGGCAAGATCGGCTATAAACTAAGCAAGAGCGTAAGCTTGCCACGCATCAAAGAAAAGGTCGAAAAGCTCATCAAAGCGTTAAAGAGCTATAAGCTTGATGATTGCATATCCTACGAAGAGACTATAAACAAAGAAGCTATCTGCGAGCTTGATGACGCAAGCCTCGTTAAGCTTGGTCTAAAGCGCACGGTAAAAGATAACTTTCGCATCGAGACTAAGATAGAGAATTTGCAAAGCGCAAATGTCTAAAAAGGATAGCAGATGAAAAACGACTCGCTAACTTCAAAAGAGAGCATGTTTCAAATATACTGGAGCAAATTTAAAGGCTCAAGAGATAATAAAAATAGGCTTTTGCCTAGATATGTCAGAAGGGCGAAACTAAAGACATTTGTTAAAGGGCTTTAAGCCCTTTAACAAGCCTTTTAATCGGCTTTAAAGGCTTGTTAAAGAGTTTAAATTTAAGAGGCGAAAAAAAATGACGGATAGACAACGCATACATATAGCAAATTTAGCCCGTAAAAGGCGCATAGCGGCACTTGATAGGCTTAATAATGCTATAAGCTATGATTTGAGCTTCTACCGCTTTAAAAACGGCAAGCTCAACGTAAGCAAGCTTGCAAGATGCGCCGGGATCAGTAGAAAATTCGCCGAGCGTGAGCTTTGGAGGAAGGGATTATGATGAAAGAATTGAAATTTAAGGCGTTTTTGCGTTCCAATCAAAGATTACCGAACGGAATAACGCTGGGATATGAGAGATATCCCAAAGGGATATACGAGGTAATGGAATTAAATTTTGCAAACGAAACAGCTACGCTTTGGAGCGAAAAAGAACAAACCAGCTTCGAGGTTTCTTTTCGTAAAATCGAGCTAATGCAATATACAGGTGTAAATGACAAAAACGGCATGGAAATTTATACGGGCTTTCTCGTTAAATGGGGATTGCGCACTTATAAAATTTGCTTTGATTGCGGATTTTATATGCACGACCTAAGCAGGATAAACCCGGATTATCCAATTACAAAGGAGTTTAAAAAGGCTTCAGATGAGTTTGAAGTCATCGGCAATATTTACGAGAACCCAAATTTGGAGATTAAATAATGCAGCTCTTTTTGATATTCGCGAGCACGATATTTATCACACTTAGCATCACGGCGATAGTAGCGCTAATAATACTGAAAGATTAAGAAAGACGGGCACCGATATGAACGAAAACGATATATTCGACTTTTTACAAAGCTCGAGTTTAAAAAGTGAAAGCTTTAACGAGAAAATCGAATTTTTGATAGAGGATTTTTTAGTTAAGAGGCTTATCACGTTGATTTATGCCGACGGCGGCACAGGTAAAAGCTATATGGCGTTCGCGCTGGCTAAAAGGCTCTGCGAGGAGGGCCAAAGAGTGTTTTTCATTGATTACGACAATCCCGTCGGGGTGCTAAAGCAGCGCGGCGTGGATAGGCTCCTTATAAATCGCTTTCCAAATCTCAGCTACATTCAGCGCTCAAGTATCGAAATGGACGGCTTCGAGCTCGTGATGAAGCTGGAGCAAAGCGCGATAGGTAAAGCCTACGAGGGCTGCGTTTTCATACTCGATAGCCTGCGCGATTTCGTCGACATAAACAATGACAACCGCGTTAATAGGCTCTTTGCGGCGCTTAAAAATTTGCGTGAAGCCGGGGCTACGATCTTGATCTTGCACCACTCAAATAAGGATGGGCGCAACTACCAAGGCAGCAACCATATCAGAAATTCGCTTGACGTGATGTATCATCTAATCAAGCGCCCGAGCCAGCAAAACGAGTTGAATTTCTTATGCGAAGTAGCAAAGGAGCGCGCCGGCGTAAAAGACGGCGGCTTTTGCGTAGATCTAGCAAATTTAGAGCTTAAAGAGCTGGATTTGCAGCTTGCAAGGATGAGCGAATATGAGCTGAGCTTTACTGCAGAAATTAGGCGTGCGCTGGAGCTTGGCGAGCTAAATAAAACCGAGCTTTTAAACGGCGCAGGCTATGCAAAGGATGATAAAACCGCCCGCGACTGCCTGGATAAATTCGACGGCAAATTGTGGTTCAGCCGAAAGGCTGGCAAGAGCGTAATGTATAGTTGCAGGCCACTAGCTACAACCGATACAACTATTACAACTATGGCGAATAAGGGGCTTTTTGATGAGAGCGAATAGAAAAGATGAGCTGAAAAAATACTATATTAAGATGATCCACACGCTCAAACATAACTACTTTGTAGATGATGAGTGCCGCAAGGTATATCTGCAGGCTGAATTCGGCAAAGATAGCCTGAAAGATCTCAATATCGATGAGCTAAGAAAGGTTTTGGAAGTAGTCGGCTATAAGAGCAAATTTAATCCTAAACTTAAGCACACAACAGCTAAAGACACCGTCATGGGGGCGGACGGAGTGCCGCGAGCATTCGCTAAAAAAGACCCCCACAAGGCTACGCAAAAACAGCTTGATACTATCGTGGGTATTTGGAATAGGATCGCAAGAGTAAAAACCGGTCTTGCGTTGCGACTTTTTATCGAGCGAATAACCGGCAGACTGGTATTTTGCCTTTGGTATCTAAGTCGCAGCGAAGCCACTGACGTTATTATTGCTCTACAAAAGATGCAAGGAAAATTCTTTGATAATCAACAACTTTGAGTTATTCGTTGAGTTTTACGAACGAATTAAAAAAAGCGCAAATCAAAGTGAAATATTAAAAGACTTTGGCGGCGCCAATATATATATACCTAGCTACAAAGCGACGTTTCGTAATGACGATATCAGAAAAGAGTATAAAGAGGGATTAAAAGCGGGAAAGACTAAAACGATTTTAATCAGAGAGCTTGCTGCAAAATTTGATCTTAGTTACAGCACGATCTCGAAAATTATAAAATCATAAATTTAATCAAATTCTCTCTGCATAGGCTTGACAACTAATTTCAAAAGAAATATAATTCATTAATTTTTTCAAAGGAAAAGAAATGCCTACTTTAGAGGAAATTAAAAGCCAAATCTCGGACTTTTCAAATGTAAAAGACGTGTGGACGAAAAAAGAAATTAAATGCCTCCCGGATATAATCTGGCAGGATGAAGTCATTCAAAGTGCTACTTCTGGAGTGTATAATCACGGAATCGGGGTTTTGGTCGCAACTAATAAAAGACTTATCTTTATTGATAAAGGGCTTATTAGTTTAAAGGTTGAAAATTTCTTATACGATCAAATCAGCTCAATCGAATATAAAACGGGTCTATTAAGCGGCGAAATCATTATATACGCGGCAAATAATAAAGCCAAAATAGATTCGATAATTCCCAAATCAAGCGCCAAAGATATGGCTGAATTTATTAGGGCATATACTCAAAAGCAAAAAGGCGGCTACGGCATACAAAAGGCTGCTCCGGAAGAAAGAGGTACGGCTAAGTCCGAAGATTGGATGCAAAAGCTAGAAAAACTTGCCACCTTAAAAGAAAAAGGGCTTTTGACCGACGAGGAATTTGTCGAGCAAAAGAAAAAAATTTTAAAAGATGCTTAAAATACTTTTTACTCTAGCATTGCTTTGTGCGTCCGTTTTTGCGGATTATGATGCAAAGGTCGTAAAGATCATAGACGGCGATACCATTAAGATATTAACTGACGAAAACAGACTTATTACAATACGATTATACGGCATCGATGCTCCGGAAAAACTACAGCCCTACTCAAAAGCTGCTAAAAAAATTTTAAATGAAAAAATAGCCGCAAAAATAGTCACAATTAAAGATTTCGGTAGCGATAGATACAAAAGACGGGTCGCAAAGGTATTTCTAGACGGTGAAGATATTGATAAATTTATGGTTAGAAACGGCTATGCATGGGCGTTTACAAAATATTCAAGAGATTATACTGATGATGAAGAATATGCAAGAGAGCATAAATTTGGACTTTGGCGCGGTAAAGAGCAAACTCCGCCGTGGGAGTTTAGAAAAAAATGCCAACCTAGCCGGGCAGCAATATAAATTTAATAACTGCTTCTTTTAAAGCCTGCCTTGTTCTTTTCGGCAAATTTCCACTCTTATCTACGGGTAGAAACGGACGGGCAGGGATAAGTGCGCTTTTACCGCGCCCTGCCCTATCGCTGCCGAATTGATGCACTAGGCCGTAGGCAAAGCCCTTTTTGTTGCTATTATTGGATACAACAACTTCATTCTTTGAGATCTGGGGTAGCCATTTATCGGCCAAATTCCCATCTCTTCTTAAAATCCGATCCGATTTACCCTTTTTCACTTTTTCGGTTACGGTAGCAGGCTTGAGCGCCGCCCATTTGTTTCCAAACGGATCACTTTGCAGCTCAAAGCTATATTCTATCTCGTTTTTAAGGATATTTCCGAGCGTGTACATTAGCGGTTCAGTATCTCGGCTCAGTTGTTGAAGGGACTTGAGTTTTATTTCTATCCTATTTAGTGCTTTTACCTCTATCATTTGACTTTGCCTTTAAAATTTATTATAATACCCATAAAAGTAGCTTCGATGGCGTCAGTGTGCGTAGACGGACGTTATGCGCTAGCATAGCGGTTATCGCGGGTTCGACTCCCGCCGAGCTACTTTATCTTTTTGATTTCGCCCTTTTTAATCAGATCCTCAATCGTTTTCTTATCGTTTTTATCAAGCGTTATTACGTAGTTGCTTTGCTTGAATTTCTTAATTATTTTGCTTATTTCGATGGGGATTAAATTTATCTTTGAGCCGTCTTTTTTGTCCTCAAAAATAAACAGAATATTTTTGTGCTTTTTGCGTAGATCCGTATAAGCGTTGTTTTCGTTATCCAGCACCGAAACTATCTCGCGTATCTCCTCTATCCTAAGAGCGTGATCGTAGCCCTCTTTACGCTTAGGGGCTGCATGGGATAGATGCTTTTTTGTGATGATTATGCCGCCGCTTTGCACATCTGCGCCTAAAATTTCGCTTGCTTTCTTTGCTAAAAAGGCATTCAAAAAGCCTACCTGTACCATATTGATCGGCGTTTTTGGATTATCTTTTACGATGATCTCATCTATCGCATCCTCAAGCCTGCTTTTCCATACATGCAGATCTCTTTCGTGCCCAAAGCCTGCTAAACGCTCTTTTAAGTTTTGTCGCGCAATCTCCGTAGTAACGGCGCCTAGCGCCTCTTTTTTCTTTTCGTTAAAAATTTCATCCAAATAATCCATCTTGCCGGGATTGTAAGCGAAATCATCCTGCGCAACGTTTGGTAAAAACGAGCCGTCCGTAAGCGGCGTAATGCCGCGCGCTCGCACTTCGGCCTCCGTAAGTACTTGCACTTTGCAGCGACAATTCCAGCCGTTTGGCGGGTAGTTCGTATCCCAAAATTTATCGGTCTTTAGAAGAGTAGTGCCGTGCAACTTTCGATGCGTAGGCCTTGTTTTGCTATCAAGTACCGCCGTGTAACGAAAATACTCCCCCGAGCTTTTCATTTGGCTTTCATAGCGGGCTTTTGCGTATGCGGTCCTCATATTTGTATCGTAGATAGTTTTTAATCTACGATTTCCCACATAAATTTCTTTTTCTTCGCCGCTTTTAGGGTCTTTAACCTTAATTTTGCCTAGCCAGCCTTTTTTGGCGAGCATAGGCTTTACGCTTTGCTTCCACTCCTCAAACGGCGTTCCTTCTTTGAAAGCCTGGGCGAGCGAATTTTGCATATCTTTTAATAAATCCAAATCGGTCATTTTTGCGATCGTAAATGTTTTTTTGTGTGCATCGTGTATGATCTCGTCATAATCGAAATGTATCTCAGCGTTTTTGCTTTGCAGATACTCATATACCGCCGTGGGCTCTTTTTGAAAGCTAAGGCCGCTATTCATCCGTATATCCGATCATCTCTGCGTTTGCGATAGCTCGAAACATATATTTTTCAAGCTCATCAAACGGCAGATCGTAAAGCTCATAAAGCCTATCAAACGCCTGCTCGTAGGTTTCGCTTTGTGCGATCAATTCTCTTAATGCAGCCTCTATCTCGCCGTCATCGATTTTTAGTTCACTGCTAGCCTTTTCGAAGCGATCTATCGGCTTATTTGCGTTCTTCAAAACCCGTTTATTCGCCTTTAAATCACTGCTTAAACGTTCTTTAATGGCCTTTTCGTCCAGCTCAATATTGTAAATTTTGCTGATATATTTTGCGGTCGGCACAAAGCCCATATCAAATAGCGTTTTATCCCTACTTGCGCGCTCCGCATTCGGGGCGTCCTCATCGTAAATTTTAGCTTCGATCTCGCCTTTATAAGCATTAATTTCCTTAAAAAAGCCGATCGCCTTGTTTAAAACGAACTCTAAAATTTTGCCGTCGTTTGCGGCCAGATCCTCTCTAATCTCATTGTGCGTTTTAGCGGCGGCGTAGCTACCCTCTTTGATGTCGCTCGTCAAATTTGCGCCTAAAATTGCCTTGCTGATTTGATTGTCTAGATATGTCGGCAGCTTCGTAAAATCTACATTCGTGCTTGGCTGAATAAGCGTTAATTCTTCCTCGGTATCGATGACTGCGCTGTCGCCGCTAAGCATAGCTTGCACTTCATTTGCTAGCTCATCCGGATCGAAACTCGTTTTTGCAACCGCCCACGGTGAGCCGAAACGCTCCAAAAATCTAAACCAAAATTTTAAGCTCGCATTTTTCATCTTGACGGGAAAGTAGAGCTTTTTAATGAGCCCGTCGCCGTAAGTTTTTCTAAAATTTGCGCGATTTAGAGCATAAACGACTTTAAACGGCGGGATCTTTTGCTCGCTTCCGCCGGCTACAAATACGAACTCGCCCGCATCGTTAAATTTAAATTGTCTGAAATCTCGCTGCACCAAACGCGGGTAAATTAATCCATCTTTTTCTTTGTAGTTGATCTCAAAGACGTTGAGCCCGTAAAGATAGGTCTCTAAAATTTGGCTAACGATATCCGGGTTAAAAATGGCTTTGAAATTTTTAACGATCTCCTCATCATCACAAATGATTTGGATCTCTTTTTTCTCCGTGACCGATTTTCGGCTAACGTCGCACTGCGTAACCGTAAGATCGGTTAGGATCATATCCATATCGCTATCGCTTATGCTGGAAACGCCGGTGTTGATTATCAGATCGATCAGCGTGCTGTTTTGGGCCACAACTGCCATTTTTTTACGCTGCGGTTGCTCGGTTTTGTTTTTAAAAAGTTTCTCAAATATCATCTACTGCGCCTTTTTATCTTTCTTTTTAGCCTCGTTAGCTCATACGCTCCCGCCAAAGAGTCGGGCGCGTCGTCGTGCTTGCCTTCCGGGTATTCGCAAAGCTGCTCGATAAGCAAGCTTTGGCTTTGATGAAATACTATCTCGCCATCATCAATCGGCACCTCGAGCTCCTCTATCCTTTGTCCTTTAGCAGCCGTATTGTTGATTCCCCTAAGCGGCAGTTTTGCACCCACCTCAAAGGCCTTTTCTCTTATCCATTGCCTGAAAAACTCCTGTCCACCGTTGCTCTCTATCGCGCAAACGCGGCACCTATAAATTTGATTTAACCGAATAATCTCCTTAATCGCCTTCTTGCTCTTCATAACCTCTACGATGCTTTCAGCCACGTAAATTTTAGCTTCTGCCTTGCTGACGCCTAGCACCGTAATAGCCGTATAGTCGCTCTTTTTCTTTTCGCCCGCCGGGTCGATATACATCACGAAATAATCGCACCTCGGAAGCTCGCGGTAAAAATGCATAGCCTCTTTTGTAAAGATTTGAGCTTCGTTTCGCGGATCGTTTTGCTGCTCTTTATTGAATGATTTTAGGTTCTCGGCGCGCTTTTGCATGAGCTTTAGGATTGGTAGCGCATCAAGCCAAAGCACCTGCGAGCCCTCGTCCATCTGCTTTTTATGTCTCAAATAAAACTCGTCGCTGGAGTCCTTTGAGATATTGCGATAAAGCTCGCTCCATTGCTCCCATAGATCCATTCGCCTTGGAAAATTTATCACGGATTGGTATTTTTTGCCGTTCCAAAATTTAAGCTTTAGCTTTCGCGCCAGCACGCTATCTGCGTGCAAGATAGTGCCGATATAAAGCACGTCTAGGCTTCCGTCGACGCTGCCTAAATTTAGCACGGCTTCATCGAGCCACTCCTCGAGCTTATCGCGCTGCTCTTTGCTGCGTACATTGGTATCGTTCTCCAAATCGTCAAGGACGACCAGATCGGGGCGGTACACGCCGAATTTCACGCCGCGCAGCCTCTTGCCCGAGCCGAATGCCTTGAGCTTGACGCCGTTTTTGGATACGAACTCGCCTATCTTCCAATTCTTGCTTGCGCCGCAGACATGCGGGAAGTCCATTTTTAAATTTGCGTTGTCTTCAAGCTCCGCTTTTATGGCTTCAAGGCAGCCCTCCACAAGCTCCACGGCGTCTGAAATTTCGACGATGAAGCGCTTTTTGGCAAAACAAATGCACCAAAGCGGAAAGAGCTGCGAGCAATACGTGGTTTTTGCATGCCCGCGCGGCGCGGCGCGGACGTATTTATCGCCGCTCTCATCTTGCGTCATAGCTTCAAAAATTTGCGCCAGATCCTCGTGAAGCGCGCAGGAGCTATCAATGCTAAAATAGTGCGGAAAATAGGTCTTGGCAAAAAACATAAAATCGTGCTCGGCACGCTTTAGCCTAGCGGCTCTATCCTTGGGAGATAGCGGGCTATTTAGATGAATCTGCTCTTTTAGCTCACCGCTAAGCTCTTCCAGCCATTCGTAAAAGTCCTTACGAGTAAGCTTGCTAAGCTCGGGCTCTACGGCTCCGGCTTGCTTGTGACTTTCGCGGCTATCCTCTAAAAAGCTATCCAGCTCATCCTTTGAAAAAAGCATTGCGTAATCCTCTACACCTCAAGCTCTTCGATAGCTTTGATAAATTTCTCGCTCTCGATGAGCTCAATAAGCTTTTTAATGCACTCTTTGTTTTCATCATCTTTAAATTTTTCGACTACCAGCATAATGACCTTTTTTGCGATGCTGAGGCGATAGGCCTTTGGATCTTCGTAGCTTGCAACTTTGGTCATCTTCACGAAGCTGTCGCCTATCTTTGAAAGCGCCTCTGCCTTTTTGCCCGCGGGCAGTTCGCTCTGCCTGATATCTTTCACGGCAAGGCGCATCTCTTCGATGAAATTTTGATAGATATTTTGCTTCTCCTCGCCACCGCGGTCTAGATAGCTTGCCGTCTTGAGCTCATCCCAATTACTGCCGGCTTTATAATTCTTGATGGTCTTTACGTTTTTATTTAAAATTTCGGCTATTCGCTCGACGTTAAAGCCCCTTAGATAGAGCTCTCGCGCTAAATCCTTAATATTTGGTTTCTCAGCCATTTAAGTCCTTTAGATCCATTCTCTGTTCATAGTGCCGGAAAGCCCTTGAGGCAAGCCTCGGCTTATCGTCTTTCTTCTCATCGGTAGGAATTTTGCCTGCAGCCATCTTTAAAAGTAGCCCCTCGATCTTTTCGATCTGCTCTGCTAGAGTGTCCTTTGGAAAGTTATTGCGCTTTTTCAGCTCGATTATCGTTAGATCTACGCATATATCTTTTAGAAGTTTAGTAGGATTAGCGGGAATCCTTATGAATGACGCGATGAAAGCCAAAGCATCGTTCAGGCTATCGTCTATGATGCTTTGATTTATGCTACCGCTTCCCTCAAAATCGCTCAGCTCCAGCAGCTCTTTATGTGAAACTTCTTCAAGTAGATCATCGTTTGTTATCATTGGGTCTTATCCTTAAATCTTTTAAGCCTTTTAACGCGTATTAAAAGCGTGTTAAAACGTTTAAAATATTTTTCTCGTATCTTTGGTCGTTTTTGATTTAAAAGGGCGTGAAGCCCTTTTAAATTGATTTGTTACATTTTTAGCTCGATGATCGCATCAAGCCTATTGCAGATCGGAAGCGGTCTACTTTCGCTAACTATACCCCAGCCCTTACCTTTGTCTAGCACTTCCGGAGCCGCAGCAAAGAATTTCGTCGGAGCTTTGCCGATGGCAGATGTGTGATTGGCTCTAGTATAAACTACCTCAAAGATATCGTCCATTAAAGGAACTACTATGCCTTTTTTGCCGCTCATGTAGCTCGTATCTTTACCCTTCGTGTTTTTGTATGAGGCATCG
>CAJPSJ010000041.1 GCA_905373295.1 uncultured Campylobacter sp.
GACGTTTATAAAGACGCACCAGATCGAAATTTTCGCGCTTAGCTTCTGCTTCATATTCGCATACAGCCAGTGCGAAAAAATCCTAGACAGCCCAAACGGCACGAGCCCCACCATATATGCGCCAAGAACTGCGGCGCATTCGATGGAATTTTGATGTGTAAATTCTCCGCGCTCAAATAGCAGCTGCGTGATCTCGTTTCGCAGCATCACGCCGCCTATCGCAGAGAGTCCGAGCAGCGCCAAAAGGAAGTAAAATCCGCGCTCCACAAGCGCCAGAGCCTGCGCGTCGTCGTGCGCTTTTACGAATTTGCTCATGCGCGGAAAGATCGCCGTGCTAAGCGCAATCGCAAAAAGCGCGAGCGGCAGCTGAAATATGCGGTTGGCGTAGTAAAGATAGCTGATACTGCCGCTAGCAAGGAAGCTTGCAAAAAAGGTATCAATAAACGAGCTTAGCTGAAGCGCCGACGCACCGAGCACGCCCGCGAAAAAATTTTTATAAAAGCCCTGCGTCTGCGGTTTATCGCCCCGTGCAAGTCGCGCAAAGCCGCCCGCTAAGACGCGCAGCATGCCGGTAAATTTCAACGCATAAACGTGCACCGCAAGCTGCAAAAGCCCGCCCGCCACGACGCCGAAGCTAAGATAGAGCACCGCCGTAGCGTCGTCCTTGCCGCGAGCTAGCAGAAGCGCCGCAATCATCGCTAAATTTAAAAGCGCGGTCGAAAATGCCGTCGTAGCGAAATGGTCGCGGTACTGAAGCAGCGAAGCAAAGAGCGTAACGACGAAGATAAATGTGAGGTAGAAAAAATTTATCCGTACGTATGGCACCGCAAGACTGATCTGCTCGGCGCTAAATCCGTATGCTAAAGCTTTGGTAAAAACGGGCGCGGCGAGCAGCACGAGTGCCGTCAAAAGCGCGATAAAAATGCTAAATTTTATTAGCACCGCTGCGGCAAAAATTCCTTTTTTGCGCGCGGCGGTAAAGCTAGGCAAAAATGCCTGCGTAAAGGCCCCCTCGCCGAATAGTCTGCGGAAAAGATTGGGCAGTTTAAACGCTACGAAAAATAGATCGCTATAAATCCCCGCGCCCAAAACCGATGCGGTAAGCAGGTCGCGCACGAAACCCAAAACCCGCGAAACCAGCGTGCCTACGCTATTTGTAAAAAAGCCTCTGAGCATAAATCTCCATTAAATTTTATAAAATGCCAAGGTTGATTATATTATAATTTCCCCTATTTTTTGATTTTGGAGAGAAATTTTTGCGGAATTTAGCCTTTTCGCTCGAAAGCTCGGGCGGGAAAAACACCTTATCGCTACGCGGGCAGTGGAACTACAAAAGCTCGCGCTCGCAGTTACTTGCACTAAAAAAAGCAGTAAAAAATCTAAACGAGCTGGAGCTAAGCTTAAGCGAAATTTCAAATTTAGACTATTTCATGGCGCTGATGATCAAAAACGCCCTTGCCGGCAAGCGGGTAAGCCTTGTGGAGGATAGCTGCAAAGCTGCCAAAATTCTAAGTTTTATGGATGATAAAACGATCGATTTTAGCTACGTACCCGAATCTCGCAGGCTCAATTTTTTAGCGCAGATCGGACTTTATTGCCATCTTGGAATTCTAGGCTTGCTAAGCCTTGCAAGCTTTTTGGGCGAGTTTTTCTCCAAACTTACGGCTTTTATAATTCATCCGATGAAATTCCGCTTCAAAGAAACCGTAAATTTCATCAAAGATAGCGGAATAGACGCGCTTTTCATCGTCTCATTGACGGCATTTTTGATCGGTATCGTGCTTGCTTACATAGGCTCGGATATGCTTTCTAAATTTGGCGCCAGCATCTATATCATCGATATAATGGGAGCTTTGACGCTCCGTGAAGTAGCGCCACTAATTGCTGCTATCGTTATCGCGGGTCGTTCGGCTTCGAGCTTTACGGCGCAGATCGGCGTGATGAAGATCACCGAAGAGATCGATGCGATGAGGACGATGGGCTTTGATCCATTTTATTTTCTTGCGATGCCGCGCATTATCGCGATGGTACTAATCATGCCGCTAATCATTTTTATCGCAGATTCGGTAAGTATTTTTGCTCAGATGATCGTGTGTGACGCGTATTTAGACATAGCCTTTAGCGATTATTTGGATAGATTTAAGGCTTCTGTAGAGCTTAGGCATTTTTTAGTGGGTATGATTAAAGCGCCGTTTTTCGGGGCATTCATCGCTATCATCGGCTGTATGCGGGGTTTTGAGGTCAAAGGAAATACCCAAAGCATCGGCGAATACACCACGATCAGCGTCGTAAATGCGATATTTTGGGTCATCGCGATCGACGCGGTATTTGCAGTTTTGTTTTCGGAAATCGGGCTATGAGCGAGCAAGCGCAGTCTAGTGAAACCTCCAAAATTATAGTCGCGCGCGATGTTACTACCGCGTACGGATCGCGCGTTATGCACGATAGCGTGAGCTTTAGCGTCAAAAAGGGCGAAATTTACGGCTTCTTAGGTGGCAGCGGCAGCGGCAAAACGACGTTAATGAAAACGCTCATATTTTTAAAGCGCCCGCAAAGCGGCGAAATTAAAATTTTCGGGCGCGATATTTGGCGCGCAAGCGAAGCAGGGCAAAACGAGATCCGCCTAAAATGCGGCGTGATGTTTCAGTTCGGCGCGCTTTACAGCTCGATGAGCGTGCTCGAAAACGTAGGCGTGCTGCTGCGCGAATACTCTAAATTTAGCGAGCGCGAGATAGATGAGCTATCGATGTTTTGGATCCAAAAGGTGGGGCTTAAGAAGGAGGCTGCCGCGCTTAGGCCAAACGAGCTTAGCGGCGGTATGAAAAAGCGCGTGGCGCTGGCTCGCGCGCTAGCACTTAGTCCTGAAATTTTATTTTTGGACGAGCCAAACTCGGGGCTTGATCCGCTCAGCGCCAGAGCCCTTGATAGGCTTGTTTGCGAGCTTAGAGACAGCCTCGGCGTCACGGTCGTGATGGTGACGCACGACGTGGATAGTATCTTTGACATTTTGGATCGATTTTTGATCGTGGATAATCAAAAAATCGCTTTTGAAGGGAGCATCGAGGAAATTTCAAGCCTAGAGAATAACCCGCTCGAAGAGCTATTTAAGATGCGGCAAAGGGATTGAGCTTTGAAATTTAGCGAGCCGGAATACGCATCGCGGCGGGTAAAATTTAGATAGGTAGGAGCTGAAATTTTAAAATAGCGGCGGGAAAATTTTAAATTTTAAACCTAGCGAGGAATTCCGGGCTCCGCAGGGTTTAAATTTTAAAATTTAGACCTTAGCAGCTCAATCGAAATTTTAAAATTTAGGCGGGTCGTATTTAAGGGCGCATTTAGGTGCATTTATTGGATAGTGCATAAATTTTAAAATTTTAACAAGCAAACGGCGCTAAATTAAATCGGGGCGATAAAATTTTACGCTAAAATACGGCGCGACGATATTTTGAAATTTCAAAATGCACGCTAAGCTTTAAAATTTAAACTCAGATGATTCTGCGAATTTTGTGGCTATTTGAGAAAAGGCTAAGTTTTAAAATTTAAACTCAAACGGCTATTTTAAGGCATATCGCAGGGCTTAAATTTTATGCTCTGAAATTAGGAGAAAAGATTGGAAAATAGAACTTCATACACGATAGTAGGCGCATTTGTTATGATCTGCGTCGCGGCTCTTACGGCGTTTATGTGGTGGATGCTTACAAAGACCGATCGCGGCGAGAGCTACCGCTCCTACTATATCCACACAAAAGAGCTTCCCGTAGGCATTAAGGAGAATTCTGAGGTTAAATTTATCGGCGTAAATGCGGGCATCATCAAAAGTATCGACTTTGCCGATATAGAAAATGCGATTATTGAGATTGAAATTTCGGTAAAAAGCAAACTGCCGATCTCGCAAGATAGCGTCGCCAAGGTAGAATCTCAAGGCATCAGCGGAATTGCGTTTATAAATATCACGAAAGGAAGTGGCAAGCTTTTCCCGCCGAATGATAAAAAGCCGATAATTGCGCTGGATAAAACGCTTCTTGATAAAATCGGCTCTAAAGCTGAAGTCATCACCGATAGCGTGAGTGAGATGGTCTTTAAAATTAATGGGCTGTTGTCTAAGCAAAATACCGATAAAGTGGATAGAATTCTATCTTCGATGGATAAATTTAGCGCTGAGCTAAGTGATGAGAAAAAATTCCAAAGCCTAGACGCACTGCTTGCTAACGTAAATACTCTCATAGCAAATTTAAACGAGCGCGAGAAGGAGCTAGACGCGCTGCTAGATAATCTAAACGCCTTTGCCGTGAGTGCTGCCAATCTATCAAATTCGCTAGATAAAACTGCAGGTATCATCACTAAGCGTATCGATCGCGGCGAGTACAATCTAAAAGCGATCTTGGATCCTACACTTGAGGAGGCAAAAAACACTCTTGGCGAGCTAAAAAAATCGCTTAGAGAATTCCAAGGCGCGATGTTTAGGCTAGAGGACAATCCTTATGATTTCTTTTTCAAAGATACTTCTAAAAGCGCGGATCGCGACGATAAAAAGGAATAAAGATGAAAAATTTTATAAAGTTTACGCTTGCTGCGACGCTGGCGGCGATATTTTTAGGCGGCTGCTTAGCTAAGCAGGCTAAGCCATACACCTACTACGAGCTGCGTTATGATCAAAAGCTCTGCGTAAATCCTAGCGGTGTGCGCAAAAATATCTTTATCGACACTATCACGGCGACAGATCTCGTCGATAGGCGGGATATTTTAATAGTGGATTTTAGAAACCGAACGCGGTTCGCAAGCTACGCTAAATTTATCACGATGCCTAGCGAGATGGTATATAAGGCGCTGCTAGATGCGGCATTTTCCACCTGCTCGCTAAATCCGATCTTCGTGCCAAAAGAGCGGGATTTGCGCCTAAAAACCAGTATCGTAGCGCTTCAGATCAATAACGATCAAGCAACCGTCACAATGGGATATGAAATTTTAAATTCTTTAGAAAGCATAAAATCAGGCATCGTCACTAAGCGCGTTTTCGTGCCTGATCCTAGCTCGCAAAGCATTTATAATGCTCTAAATTTAGCGCTTAATGAGAGCATAAACGAAATTTTAAAGGCTCTTAGATGATAGCGGCGATCGAAGGAATTATCACGCGCAAGGAGCCCACTGCTTGCGTCATTAAATGCGCTAGCGGCGTGAGCTACGCTCTTTCATTATCATTAAATACCTCCGCGAAGCTCACGCAGGGCAGGCTGACCGAGCTTGCGTGCGTGCAAATTCTGCGCGAGGATGCCGATTTGCTGTACGGGTTTTTAGACGAGAGTGAAAAAAAGATGTTTGAAACCCTAATCAAGCTTAGCGGTGTAGGTGCAAGCACGGCGATGGCGGTTTGCTCGACGCTCGCTCCGCAGGATTTCGCGCGTTGCGTAGCTACGGGGGATGCTGCGACGCTAACTTCAGTTCCGGGCATCGGCCCAAAGACCGCTAGACGGATCATTGCCGAACTAGGCGATGCGAAGCTAATGGAATTCGGTCCTAGCGAGACTTATAAAAATGAAGCGGCGTCCGCGCTACAAAGCCTTGGATTTAAGCGCGATAAGATCAATCAAATCTTAGCGGGATGCAGCAGCACAAATACGTCAGATCTTGTCAAAGAGGCGTTAAAAAAATTAGCGTAGAAAATAAAATTTGAAGGAAAGCAATGAAATTTGGCATAGTTTTTGGAGCTCAAAGCTACGAGCACGAAGTAAGTATCATCTCGGCAATTGCCGTTAAAAATGCCCTAAAAGGCTGGGACTTGGAGTTTGTATTTTGCAATAAAAATCGTAAATTTTACCGCATTGAGGATAAAAATATGCGCGCAGCGTATTTTAAACAGGGCGGCTATGCTAAAGCAAAAGAGCTTAGCATCGGTGCGGGCGGGTTTTTTGAGAGCGGAATGTTTAGCAAAAGCATGCTAGAAGTCGGCACATATATCAATCTAATCCATGGCTGCGACGGCGAGGATGGCAAAATGGCAGCGCTATTTGAGTTTTTTGGCATCCCTTACATCGGACCTCGTATCGAAGCTAGCGTGCTAAGCTATAATAAAATTTTAACCAAGCACTTAGCCGCAATCGCAAATGTAAAAACCCTGCCGTATGAGATCGTAAATCGTACTAGTCTGCCTAATTTTAATTTTCCGATCATCGTTAAGCCCGCTCATTTGGGCTCTAGCATCGGAATTTCGATAGCCAAGAACGAAAGCGAGTTTAGCTACGCGCTGGATCAGGCTTTTGAGCTGGACGACAGCGCGATCGTAGAGCCATACTGGGAAAACGTAAAGGAATTCAATCTCGCAGGCGCTAAAATAGACGGCAAAATCGTATTTTCAAACATCGAAGAGCCGAAAAAAGAGGGCTATTTAAATTTCGATCGTAAATATTTGGATTTTTCGCGTAGTGGCGCGATCGAGCCCGCTCGTCCTGGCACTTTGCTAGAGGGCAAGATGAAAGATGCCTTTACGCGGCTTTATAACGCAGGATCATTCGATGGCGCGCTAATTCGCTGCGATTTTTTTGAAAAAGAGGGTGAAATTTATCTAAACGAGATAAATCCAAACCCAGGCAGCCTTGCAAACTACCTATTTGATGATTTCTCCGAGGTTTTAGCAGCTCTTGCTTCGTCGCTGCCGCCGATGAGGCAGATCCCTGTAAGCTACGAGCTAATCACCAAAATCACCGCTAATAAATAGCCAATCGTTTAAAATTTTACGCTAAATTTTGCGTAAAATTTTACTTCAAAAGGTCGAGTTATGATAAATCAAGACGAAATTTACACCGCTACCGAGATCGTGCGCAACTTCAGCACCGTTTTAAACAAGATCAAAAACCAAGAGATCAAAAAAGCCCTGATCGTCAAAAACAACAAATTTGAAGCCGTGATGATCAGTATGAGCGAGTTTGAGCGGCTCGAAAAAGCAGTCGAGCTACTCAAGGCTGTTTACGCCAAAAGGAGCGGCGGTGGCGAGTAAGGAGCTCGTCTGCGGCGGCGAAAGCTACAAAATCAGCTACGAAATTTCAAACATGCAACGCACCGAATATATTTTGGTGCTGCATGGCTGGGGTGCAAACAAAGCGCTTATGTCTCGGGTTTTTGCGGATAAATTTCGCCGTTACGCGTTAGTGTGTGTCGATCTGCCGGGGTTCGGCGCCAGCTCGCAGCCCGCGCGCGCCCTTGGCAGCGAGGATTACGCGGAGATTATGCGCGCCTTTATCGCAGCTTTCGGCAAGCAGCCCGCGGCGATCATGGGGCACAGCTTCGGCGGCAAGATCGCTGCATTGCTGGCCCCGCGCAATCTCATACTGCTAAGCAGCGCCGGTATCATCGAACCCAAGCCCTTTGTCGTGCGTGCTAAAATCGCGATTTTTAAAATTTTAAAAAGACTTGGTCTGGCGGGGCTTTGGCGTGCGTTTGCGAGCAAGGATGCCGCAGGTATGAGCAAGACGATGTATGAGACGCTAAAAAACGTCGTAAATGAGGACTTCCGCGATATTTTTTCCGCGTTAAGCCCGCAAAATGCGCTCATCTTTTGGGGCAAAGACGATCGCGCCACTAGCCTAAAAAGCGGCGAGCTTATCCACTCGCTCGTCAAAAACAGCAAATTTTATCCGCTGGCGGGGGATCACTTTTTCTTTTTGCAGAGCGCGGATTTTATCGGCGAGCAGATCGAAAAGGAGCTTGGCGGCAGCTAAATTTAACGATTTGGCGCTACGCAAGGTTAAAACAAAACGCGATTTTGTGTAAATTTTAAAATTTAGCCGCGAAATTTTAGCGCTGCTAAAAATCGCGCTTTAGATGCAAAAAACAGATCGCGCGAAGGGCAAAGGCGAGGTGTAGTTTTAAAGCGTTTTATTGCGGCGCTTTAATGCAGCTCATTGCGCGTTTTAAAATTTTGCAATTTGTTTGCGCCAAAGATCGCAAACCGAAGCGTAAATTTAAACATAAAAGTCGCGAGCACGCGGCACATATTTAAAATTTAGCGGCATAAAATCCGCTCTTTGGGCACGCGGTATAAAACGCAAAGCTCAAATTGCAACGCGCCTCGTTAAAATTTTAAAATTTAACGAGGCAGCGGGTCATTTCTGTTCCGTGTTTGCGGCAGCCGTACATGATGCGGCAAAACCGCGTGTGCACTGCAAAGCGAGTAATTAAATTTAGTCACAGCCGTATAATCGCGCGTCACTTTGTCGCGATACGAAGCCGAAGCGCCGCAGATGGCGCAAATGGTTGCGCAGCATTAGGTAAAACGTCGCAAAGCTTAGTTTGCGTGGTGCGGCACAGTATCAATAACGAAAGAGCGGCGCGGCAGCGTAAATTTATCTAGCGCGGCTCGTGCAGCTCACGAGAGCAGGTGAATTTATGAGCTAGCGAATTTTGTAAAATAGAATTTGCAAAGCGAGAATTCATAAAATTTACAAATGAAGCCAAATGCCGGTGGCCCAACGAGCTCGCCGCGTTTTGCCCGCACAGGTATGCAAGGCGGGCGCGTAAATTTATAAAAAGGAATTTTAAAAGATGAATATAATATTTTTGATCGCGCATGCGGCATTCATCCTGATGCTCGGCTTTTATCTGATCACCTGCCTGCAGTGGTTTTCGTACAAGCCCGCGCGCATCATCTTTCACTTCACCAAGCCTGCGTGGCACCTCTATTTTTTCATTTTGCCGCTGGCGGCGTATCTTGGCTGCGAGATCGCAGCGAGCCTCTGTGCGGCTAAATTCGGCGCCACGTCCCTCTATGCCTTGCACATCGCTAAAATTCTAATCGTCGCAGCCTACGCGCTCGCGCTGTGGCTTTGGCAAAGAGGGCTTGATAAAAAGCTCGTCTTTACGCCGCGCGTGAAGCGATTTTTTGCGATTTTGGCACTCTGTGCATTTGGCTTTAGCGCCGCGTTTTATGCCGCAGAAGCTCCGATTTTGCCGATCTTCTTACCGCTTGGCGCGGGCCTTGCGGCGAGCTTTACTTACGAGCGGGCGCAGGCTGCGAAATTTAAGGCCGCCGCGCGCAAAAAATTGGCCTCGATGCCCTCCCTTACGATCATTCAGATCACTGCGAGCTACGGCAAGACGAGCATTAAAAACTTCTTGTATCAAATTTTAAAAAGCGACTTTCGCTGCTACAAGACGCCGCGTTCGGTAAACACGCTAGCAGGGCTCGTGCGCGACGTAAACGAGGCGCTGCCCGCAGATACGCAGATCTACATCGCCGAAGCAGGCGCCAGGCTAAGCGGCGACATCGCCGAGATCACCGAGTTTTTGGCGCCGCAGATCGTCGTCGTGGGCGAGATCGGCGCGCAACACATCGAGTATTTCAAAAGCATCGAAAACATCCGCAAAACTAAGCTCGAAGCGCTCACAAGCGCACGGCTAAAGCATGCGTTTTTGCACAGCTCCACGCAAAAAAGCGCGGACGAGCGCGTCACGATCTACGACGAGGGGCTGGAAATTTGCAGCGCGGATCTGGACGGAATAAAATTTAGCCTTTGCTTGAGCGAGAATGAGTCCCTCGCAAGCGGAGAGAATTCCACGCTGCATGCAGACACATCCGCCGCAGGTGGCGAAGGGCAGGGCGGTTTAAACCTAGATGCAGGCAGTGCGGCATACGCGGAAAAAGACAAAAATTCTAAAAATTACGGCGCCGATTTTCACGAAGCAAATTCCGTATCCTGCGCCGAACAAAGCGAGCGAGAATTTTGCGAACAAACCGCTCGTGACGATAAAATTTGCAGTGACAAAGACAAAGAGCGAGTCGTGCAAGAGACTCCAAATGGGCGTAGCGAACAAGGAAAGAGACATGAGTTTTTCGCGCCGATTTTGGGTAAATTTAACGCCGCAAATCTCGCCGCGTGCATAAAGATCGCGCGATTTTTAGGGCTTAGCGCAGATAAAATCAAAAGCCGCGTCGCGCACGTCAGCGCCGTCGAGCACCGCCTTGCGCGGCTCGATGCGGGCGGCAAGATCATCATCGACGATAGCTTCAACGGCAATCTAAGCGGCATGCTGCAAAGCTACGAGCTGATGCGAAGCTACGGCGGGCGCAAGGTCATCATCACGCCGGGCATCGTCGAGAGCACGCGCGAGGACAACGAGATGCTGGCCGCCAAGATCGATGAAATTTTTGATCTTGCGATCATTACGGGCGAGCTAAATTCCGAGGTGCTGCAAAGTAGGATCGGCCCAGCAAAGACTATTGTTTTGAAAGATAAGCGCGATCTGCAGCGGGTTTTGAGCGAAAATACGCACAGCGGCGATCTAATTTTGTTTTCAAACGACGCGCCGAGCTTCATTTAAGCGGCTTTGTCGATACGGCTTGCTCTGCCCTGAGGCATACAGCGCGATTTTGCAGGGCGTATTTTTAGACAAAAGACTTTGAAGCGGGTATAGTGGGCGATTTAAAGTAGCGCGATCTGTTTAGATAGATAGTCTGTGCGGCGAAATTTAACGCGCCGTTATAAAATCGTAATCTCGCGCGCGATTAAATTTACGATCAAATTTAAAGGAAAGCTATGGATTTACGAGAAAATATGCTTAAGCAGCTGCGGGTGCTAAGCGAGGAGAAATTCGCGCAATTTTCGCAGCGCCTAATACCCGCGCCGCAGATTTTGGGCGTGCGCACTCCCGCGCTGCGTGCGCTTGCTCGCAAAAGCTTCGCCGCTTTGGGAGAGGCGGACGAGGCGCAGCGCGAGCTGCAAAAATATAAGCCATTTTTTCACGAGGAGTTCGTGCTAAAGGGCTTTTTCATAATGCTTTTGAAGCAGGATGAGGCGAAATTCGCGCTTGCGAGCAGTTTTATCAAAACGATGCCTAATTGGGCGGTTTGCGATATGTTCGCTCCTAAATTCAGAGACGACGCTTTCGCGGACGCGCTGCTAAAGCAGGCTAAGGGCGGCGCGGACGAGTTTGAGCGGCGATTTTTCTACGTTTATTTTATGCAAAATATGAGCGCGCTCACGCCCGAGGAATTTTTTGAAATTTGCGCCGCCGAAAGCGACGAGCGGTACTACGTGCAGATGGGTGCGGCGTGGGCGATAGCCGAGATGTTTATCAAGCAGCGCGAGATCACGCTTGCGTTTTTGGCGAGCAAGCGGCCTGCTAAATTTATCCAAAACAAGGCGATTTCCAAGATCCGCGATAG